>JBAUIA010000268.1:0-25915 GCA_049680565.1 Phototrophicaceae bacterium | reverse complement strand
CATTAGGGATGTATCCACAATCTGTAGCAATCCTCAAACAAGGTCTTGAACGTTTCCCTGATGCGCAAGAATTTCCTGTTTTCTTAGCGATGGCGCTTTATAATATCGGTGAGTATAAGCAAGCCGTCAGTGACTTATTGAAATTGTTGCTGACTGTTAGCGATCATCCCACTATTCAGCGCTATCAAGCAGCGATTGCGTTGTATGCCGATGACTTAGATAAAACGTGGTTAGAAGAAGACTAAAAAGAGCGTACACAATTAGAGATACGCTCTGATAGGTTAGATTAATCGGCTGCTGCTTCGCTCAAGGATAGATAAGGCTTGAGGTAATGCCCTGTGTAGCTGTGTTCCATCATAGCGACTTGCTCGGGTGTGCCTTGTGCAATGACTTCACCACCGCCAATCCCACCTTCAGGACCCATATCAATCAGCCAGTCCGCAGTTTTGATAATATCTAAGTTGTGCTCAATCACAATAATGCTATTTCCTTGATCGACCAATTGCTGCAAGACATGAATCAATTTCTTGACATCAACAGCATGTAAACCTGTACTTGGCTCATCAAGGATATACATCGTTTGACCTGTTGCACGCTTACTCAATTCTCGGCTGAGTTTGATACGTTGTGCTTCACCACCTGATAAGGTCGTTGCCGATTGCCCAATGCGAATATAGCTCAAGCCAACATCAATGAGTGTTTCCAATTTTGTCAAAATCGGTGGCTGATTGGCAAAAAATTCAGCAGCTTCACTGACCGTCATATCGAGTACATCAGCAATATTTTTGCCTTTATAACGCACTTGCAAGGTTTCACGGTTATAGCGCGTGCCTTTGCAAACCTCACAAACGACATAAATATCAGGCAAAAACTGCATCTCGATTTTATTCTGCCCCTGACCGCTACAATTTTCGCAGCGTCCCCCTTTAACATTAAAGCTAAAGCGTCCTTGATCGTATCCACGCACTTTGCTTTCTGGCAATTCAGAAAATAATGAGCGAATATAATCAAACATTTTGGTATATGTACCGGGATTACTACGGGGTGTCCGTCCGATTGGGCTTTGGTCAATATTGATAATTTTATCAATTTGATCCGTACCTTCAATTGCTTTATGTTTACCGGGACGTTCACGACTGCCATTAATAACCTGTGCCAGACGATGATACAGAATATCAACAACCAATGTTGATTTACCACTTCCACTGACACCTGTGACGCACACCAATTTACCCATAGGTATATCAACCGTGACATCTTTGAGGTTATTTTCGGTTGCGCCTGTTATCGTCAATTGAAGACCATTACCATCACGGCGTTGTTCTGGGACTTCAATTTTGAAGCGTCCTGATAGGTAATCGCCTGTATGACTACCAACAACCTTCGCAACATCTTCGGGTGTCCCTGCTGCTACAACTTCGCCACCATGTTCACCTGCACCGGGTCCTAAATCAAGCAACCAATCAGCAGCACGCATCGTGTCTTCATCATGTTCAACAACAAGTACGGTATTTCCGAGGTCACGCAATTCGGTTAAGGTATTAATCAAACGGGCATTATCGCGTTGATGCAAACCAATCGAGGGTTCATCCAGTACATATAGAACACCTGTCAAACGGCTACCAATTTGTGACGCTAAACGGATACGTTGCGCTTCACCACCTGATAATGTTCCTGCTGAACGTGAGAGTGTTAAATAGCTCAATCCAACATCATTTAAGAAGCCAACACGCGCTTCAATCTCATTTAAGATTTGCCGACCAATTTCTTTATCACGCTCATTCAGATGACCTGCAACACCATCTGCACCGCGCAAACTACCAATCCAATCAACCATATCTGAAATTGGCATTTCTGTAACATCAAAAATGCTAGTATCGGCAACAGTTACAGCCAGTGCATCAGGGCGCAGACGTTTCCCTTCGCAAGTACGGCATGGGATGTGTTGCATGTAACTTTCGATTTTGCTACGGATATAATCACTGTCGGTTTGTTCATAACGGCGATGTAAATTGCTGACTACACCTTCGTAGTTCGTTTCGTATAAGCGTACACGCCCTGCGTTATTGGTATAACGGACTTGCATCTTCTTTTTACCTGTACCATATAAGAAGATGTCACGTTGCTTTTTAGTCAAATCATGCCAAGGCGTATCAAGCGGAATATCATAGGTTTTGCTAATGGCTGTGAAAACATTAAACGTCCAACTATTTGTGTCATCAACATTCCAACCATTGGCTTGAATCGCACCATCCGCAATCGTTAAATCAGGATTTGGCACAATCAAATCAGGATCAATTTCGAGGCTGAATCCTAAACCTTGGCACGTAGGGCATGCACCACGCGGTGTATTGAACGAAAATAAGCGTGGTTCCATTTCAGGAAAGCTACCATGCCCATTCGAGCAAGCGAGATGCTCACTAAAAAGATGGTCAACGGTGTTATCAGCATCGCTCACATCATTGATAATCACAACACCATCCGCGATTTCAAGCGCTGTTTCAATGCCATCTGTCAGCCGTGTTTCAAAGGCTTGTGCTTCTTCTTCGTTTTCATGTTCACGCAATACAAGGCGATCAATCACCACCTCAATATTATGAATTTCGTATCGTCCGAGTTCAATTTTTTCTTCAAGCTCACGGACTTCACCATCAATCCGCGCACGCACAAACCCTTGCGCTTGAATATCTTCAATTACTTTTTCATGCTGTCCTTTTTTATCACGGATAACAGGTGCTAA
This sequence comes from Phototrophicaceae bacterium, assembly GCA_049680565.1. Classification (GTDB taxonomy): domain Bacteria; phylum Chloroflexota; class Anaerolineae; order Aggregatilineales; family Phototrophicaceae; genus JAUZRW01. Next base: position 23,175 of record JBAUIA010000268.1, on the reverse strand, counting down.
AATTTGAATCCGTGTATCGTTGGGCATTGCCAGAACATCATCAACAATTTGTTGGGCGCTCTGTGCAACAAGAACAGTACCGCAAACAGGGCAATGTGGAATCCCGATGCGGGCATACAGCAAGCGCATATAATCATATACTTCGGTGACTGTACCGACTGTCGAGCGTGGATTGCTGCTCACGCCTTTTTGGTCGATTGACACCGCAGGGCTTAAACCCTCAATCTGGTCAACATCGGGTTTTTCCATCTGACCAAGAAATTGGCGTGCGTATGCGCTCAGGCTTTCGACATAACGCCGTTGCCCTTCAGCAAAGATCGTGTCAAATGCTAAGGATGATTTGCCTGACCCCGATAATCCAGTCAGTACAACAAGTTGGTTACGTGGAATTTCAACATCAATGTCTTTCAGGTTATGCTCACGCGCACCCCTGACAATAATCTTATCTTGCATGTGGAATCCTGTGGAATCAGCCTTCAAGGAGATAATGATACAGATGTTCTAATTGTATCTTGAATCATGATAATTGCAAAGATACTATACCGAAGCAAAATAGATATTTCATTAGAATGTTGCATACATCAGATTAATTTGCTGCGATGAGTAGTGAAGAAGCAGTCCAACATACGAGATAATGGTTGTTTTTGATTTTATGATGGATTCATCATCGTGTTTACCGATTAGAGAAATTAGCAATTTGCCCATACTTTGAGCTATCATTGATCTACTGTTCATACATTCCTCATGATCTATCGCTACTATACGAGTAGTCATTAATTAGGAGTGCTAACTATTTATAGAGGCGATTGTGTCCGATAAGAGTGTTTCACGCGATGTTGCACGTAAAGCCAAGCGAATTTTCCCATTGATGGGGCGGATGATGGAAGCACAAATGCGTGTTCCAACAATTCCTGTGCCACCCGTGCATTTTCATGTGTTAAATCGTATCGATTATCAACCTCACACGTTAACAGAGTTAGCTGATGTGATGTCTGTGAGTGCCGCATCCTTATCACGCACGATCACGGTCTTAGAAGAGCGTGGATGGGTCTTACGCCAACGGTCAGAAGAAGACCGCCGTGTCGTGAAAATCAATATCACAGATGAAGGGCATCAAATCCTTGCCGAAATTGAAACGCGCACAGAAGATTTTTTAGCGGATACACTTGCGCATTTATCGGCTAGTGACCTCGCAAAACTCATGGATGGCTTAGATATTCTCATTGGCGCATTTAGCGATCAGATGAGTCATGTTCCATCCGATATAGATACCTAATTTAGACTTACTTTCAGTTATATAGCCTTATTACCAATACAGATTTTGATCTGTACTTTGTTTTGTATGAAATAGTGAGGGGTTTTTATGTCAAATCGAGAAATTGTCGCCAATCATCTCGTGAAAAAATTTGGTGATTTCGTCGCGGTTAACGATGTTTCATTTAAAGTCGAGTCAGGGGAAATTTTCGGCTTTTTAGGACCCAACGGTGCAGGCAAGAGTACCATCATCAATATGCTAACCACACTCGGTATACCAACGGATGGTTCAGCGACTGTCGGTGGGTTTGATATTATCAAGCAAGCAGGTGATGTGCGCCGTATTGCAGGGGTCGCATTACAAGAAATTGGGCTAGATCCCATCATGAAATCAATGGAATTATTGACCATCCAAGGGCAAGCCTTTGGCATGTCTCGTAAGCAAGCCAATCAACGCGCCGAACAATTACTTGATCTCGTAAAATTGTCTGAATTTACAGAGCGCCGTGTCGGTAATTATAGTGGTGGGATGCGTCGCCGTCTTGATCTTGCTCTAGCACTCGTTCATGAGCCTGATATTCTATTTTTGGATGAACCAACAACAGGGCTTGATCCTGCGAGTCGTCGTGATGTCTGGCAAGAAGTTCGTCGCCTAAACCGTACCCAAGGCATGACAATTTTCCTCACCACACAATATCTTGAAGAAGCGGATGAACTGGCTGATCGTATTGCCATCATTGATAAAGGCGACATTGTTGCTGAAGGTAAACCAGACGAACTCAAATCAGAAGTAGGTGGTGAAGCCATTAACGTGTCATTTGCGACCAGCGAACTCGTTGAACGCGCACAATCTGAATTGGCTGGCATGGCAGACCGTACACAGGTTGATCGTAAAACATTGCGTTTGTACTTAACTAACTCAGCATCGGCTGTGCCAAAAGTGGTGCAACAATTGCAACAAGCCAATATCGAACTCGATACACTAACGTTAACACAAGCAACCTTAGATGATGTTTTCCTCAAGGTAACAGGTCAACGTTATGAAGCAGATGTTGAAGCTGAACCTGCCAGTGAAGATTCTACTAAAGCAACAGTATAAAATAAGGGAATATGATATGAGTACATTAAATCCAAGTATGGATGCGTCCAACGAAAACGCATCAAAAAAACGTGGCAAGTCGATGCCATTTTTGCTACAAATTACGATGTTAGCATGGCGTAGTCTCGTTGTTAATTTCCGTACACCGGGCGCTATCTTACCACCGCTCATTTTAGGGGGATTCTTCCTCGTTATCTATGAAGGGCAACTCGGTAACGCCTCAGATTTCTTTCTCAGTGGTACAAACTACATCAATTTCATCTTACCATTATCTATTGTGAGTTCTGCTTTGAGTGGCGCAGGTGTCGCAGGGCAAAGCATTGTACGTGATATTGAAACGGGTTACTTCGATAAATTGCTGCTTACACCGATCAATCGAATGGCGCTCATTTTGGGTCCTACGCTTGCAGGTGCAATTATCTTAGCCGTACAAGCGACATTCATTGTTCTTGTTGGCTTATTCCTCGGTGTTGAATCTGAAACAGGCATTTTAGGCTTATTGACCGTTATTGGCTACGCTATGTTACTAGGTCTTAGTTTTGCAGGCTTCACAATTGGTATTGCATTACTTTCAGGGAATGCAGGCGCAACACAAGGTGGGAGTTTCTTATTCTTCCCATTAACCTTCCTGACAGCAACATTCGTCCCAATTTCTTTATTAGATGGTTGGATTAAAGTTGCTGCACAAATTAATCCGATTACCTATATTTTAAATGCAATGCGCTCGGTGCTGATTGATGGTTGGGTCACTGAAACGCTGCTCACTGGTTTATTAGCCTGTGCCATATTAGGGGCGATCACCTTTGGTTTTAGTATGATCGCACTCCGTAGCCGTACAGCACGTAAATAATCGAAATTGGCTTCAAAGAAACGGGAATAGATTAAAGTTCCCGTTTTGCATTAATGATTATCTGATGTTACGTAATTAATTTTAAGCCACATCAGTGAGTGTAAAGAAAGCACTTAACAAGTTTTTTTGTACTGAGTGCTGTGTATTGAGTACTAAGTAAGAATAAAAATTAGTTTTCTCAGCACTCAGACCTGTGAACTCAGCACTTTTCATGCTCAAGATTTTACTAGAGTGGCTCGATTTGAACATCTTGCGTAAGGTCAGTGATTATGATGTTAATGCTTGGCACGCTGCAATGATACTGTTCATTAATGTGATGAGATCATCGTATTCTTCATCAGATAAAACATCCCAAGGGGCGAAAAAATAAGCATCTGTTTTTGCTTCCACATCCTCCATAATCGCTAGCCCGTCATCTGTGACTGTATAAATGTCATGCTGCTGTCTAATCCACCCACGATTTTCTAAGTTAGATAAGGCAGCATGCCAATCTTCTGTGTAAAAACCCCGATATGCTAATTTCTCATACAGCCCTGATGCCGCTTGTGCTTGTTCAGATTGAACATAATTGAAGGCTTCCCATACATGCCCATCGATATCATAAGCCCCAAATGCTGCCATATGAGCATCATCACGAAAGGCATTAAAATCACTCCCATATTGAATAACTTTTGCCAATGGAGGCGCATCATTATCGGGCGCACGGTTGCGTGAATGTTCGAGACACCATGTGCTGATCGCTTCTGATTGCAAGCTGGCATCAATCAGCCGTGATAAATAATTTTCCAAGATGATAATTTGCTCGGTTGCAATGGGTTCAAAGCCTTCACAAGCCTGTGTCCGCAGCATACCCGTTTTGTGAGCTTCTGCATGTCCCTTTTCAGTTAAAAAATAATCTACACCCACGCGATCAAAATAGTGTTCACTGCTTAATAATTCCAATAAAGCCATCGTAAGGCTCGGCGATGCATAAACGGCACGTTTTCTAAATTTTTCGACATTGAGAGGGTCTGGATAAAATTCTAAGGCTTGTACAAATATCCAACTGGGGCTTTCAGCATAACCACGCTTGATATTCATTATTGGTGGGCGATTTGACCAATCGTTGCGTTGCTCATCGCTCAGATTTTTCATAAATGCCGCATAGAAAATCTGACCTTGCATCGTTTGAGTGAGATTATATAGCGCAGAATCTTTTTTCATGTTCATGTTCCAATCCACTAAATTAGTGACTGTATCATGACAAAAAAGTATGAAGATTTTATCGGGATGGTGACATTAAACGCTGTATGTGAATGAGACTGCCCAAAAATCAACAAACGAATCTCAATAATAGGCTTTAATCTTAGCTTTCAGCCATCAGCTAGTCAGCTAAAGGTGAAAATAGCGTTCTATGACCTGTTTTTCTTTGTGTTCTTCGTGCCTTCGTGGCAAAAATGGTCTTTTGTACTTAATTGATAGTGAGGCATTTCAAATATCACGTATTAAATAAAAAACGGGATGCACATGGTACATCCCGTTAATCATCTCTAACCGTCTGGATTAGGATCAAATGGGGTAGGTGATGGGGTTAAAGCTGTAATCGTTGCTGTTGCATAAACATCCGTATATGCTTCTTGGATATTTGCATTGCCCAAACCACGTACTACAGTTACCCATGTCCGTCCCGGATGCAGTAAAATAGGGCTAGCATCGCCATAGATCAGTTGTAAGGCTTGTCCGCTTGCACGATTTTCGTTGCGTCGCCAAAAACCCTGATACAAAACACCATCACGGATGACATAAGCACGCCCTTGTCCCCATAATTCCACACCTAAAGAAGTATAGGTTGCACCTTCTGGAAATAAATCAGGGCGGTTGACATGCGGTGCTTCAATGATGACCAGATTATCAGCCCAAAGTTGTTCTTCATCAGCAGCATCAAAATGCGGTTGCCCATCCGTGAAACGTTGGTAAATTTCTTCTTCAGGATTATATTGCCAACGTGCATCGGTTTGTCCCCACCATTCAATGAAAATATCATTAGCAGGTGTGCCATTAGGGGCAGGGTCTTCGCCAAATGCAAAGCCGAATGCCACATAGCCTGTATTTGTACCCTGACGATCCGCAACTTCCCACATTTCATTGGTATTACCAAATAGGGTATGTTCACGCGGTGTACCACTCGCAAACAAACCATCATCACGGCAGAAAGGTGAATCACTACAATTATTATTCTGATTTTCACCGTGTCCTACGGATGGCGAAATTAACTGAAAATTGAAAAATGGCGGACTTGTGAGTAATTCTTGAATCGGCTCACTCGTCCCTGAATAGGCTAAGAGTGCGTTATACATGGTTACTAATTCAATATCGAGTAAGCGTCCACTACGGATTGAGCCAACACGATCTGGATTGTTGCTGCGATAGATCGCCGCAAAGCGTGTGACACCGCCTTCGGCTTCATATTCGTACACAACATCCGCTTCATTGATACCATGTTGAGGACGCACCAAGGGTGGGAAGTTTGAAATTTTGACAATTAAATTTCGACGCAACATCGCTGCTTCATCAGGATAAGGTAAGCCCGTTAAAGGATTCACGCCTTCTGGATATGAAAAAGGACCGTTGGGTGTGGGTGTCGGTGATGGCGTGTTACTCGGTGTAAATGTTGCTGTCGGTGTCGATGTATTGGTCGCTGTACTCGTTGGTGTTGCTGTGCTAGTAGGTGTATTGCTAGGTGTACTCGTCGGACCCGTTGGTGTATTCGTAGAAAAATTAAAGCCACCACTGCTTGATGGTAGTGAATCAGTAACACGCGGTGATGCTTCTGCATTTTGTCCACTGGGTGTATTGGTGCTAAATTGCCCTGATACAGGGGTCGGTTGTAAGCTGATAACAAAGATAAACAGCATAAATACTGCCAAAATGCTGGCGATTTGACGCATAATATCCTCATGGGAAATTTTCAAATTGATAAATACATACCCCGATGGCATGCAGCGCAACAGTATAATCAGAGCCTACCCAATTGCACAGGGGATATATCAACCAGTTCGGTCTATAATAGGATAATCGTAGGGCAATAGCGTAAGTACGTCATCCCTCATCGTGTCTAATTAACTAGTAAATAAGCAAACTTGGAGAATACTATGGCACGTAAACGTGTCCTAATTAGCTATGCTCATCCTGATGATGAGAGTTTTGGTAATGGTGGGTTAATTGGTAAATATGTGGCGGAAGGGGCAGATGTTTACCTCATTTGTGCGACAGATGGCGATGTCGGTACAATCCCAGAAGAAATGCAAGGACAATATGATACCGTTCGTGAATTGCGCTTATCAGAATTAGAGGCAGCCAATGAAATCCTCAAATTCAAGAAAATGTTCCTTTTCCACTACCGTGATAGTGGCATGATGGGATCAGAAACCAGTGAAGATGAACGCTCTTTATGGGCAACATGGCATCGTGAACCCGAAACAGTCACGCGGCGTGTTGTCGAAGTGATCCGTGAAGTACAACCACAAGTCATTATCACATTCAATAAATACGGTGGCTACGGACATCCTGACCATATCGCAATCCAGCAAGCAACAGTTCAAGCCTTTGATCTTGCTGGGGATTCAAACTACATCACCGATGGCTTACAACCGTACCAACCACAAAAATTGTACTATTCGTCGATTCCCTCAGCTTTTCTGAAATTGGCGTTATTCATCATGAAGTTGCGCCGTCAAGATACCCGCCGTATGGGGACGAATAAAGACATTGATTTCGATGCGATTATCGATCATATCGAACCAACCCACACACAAGTGAATATCGTCGATTATCTCGATGTCTGGGATGCTGCATCAGCTTGTCACAAAAGCCAAGGTGGCGGCGGTGGTGGTTTCTTCGGGCGGTTTCCGAAATGGTTACAACGTATGCTACGTGGCAAACAAGGGTTTACCCGCGTCTATCCACAACCAACCAGTGATCGTATTGATGAAACGGATCTTTTTGATAATGTAACATTAGATGAACCTGTTTTGGAACGCGCATAAATGTGATGTGTTGTGATAGATTATGAGATGGTATGGATAATCAGACTGAAAGTGATGAAGTAAATAAAATAGACCGTTTAATGGATGCGATTGATCTGGTAAAAACCGATCAGCGCGATCAAGCATTGCCTATTTTGCGTAGCCTAATCAGTGAAGATAGCAACTTTGAAGATGCGTGGCTCTGGATGAGTTTGGCAGTAGATGAACTCGATCAAAGTATCATTTGCCTAGATAATGTGCTGCGTATCAACCCTGATAACGTGCGGGCATCCACCGCTTTATATCATTTGCGACAAGCCGAAGTTGCTGCCGAACGTAGACGGGATCAACTTCGTCGGTATCGGGATTTTTCTGCCACTGCATTATGGGTTTTAGTTAGTGTACTCTTGTTTGCGAGCCTTGTTACCTTATTGAACCCCATCGCTTAACGAGGCAATGAGGCGTAATTGAGATTGAGCGCATCATAATTCAAGGTTTGTAGGTTAATAAGCAATGTACGATAGATTGACTCAGGCGCTGTTTGACCGATTGCATAAATCGTCATGCGTAATGGATAGGTGTTATCCGTAATATGTATAATTAAAGGCATAACACCCTCTATTGCAAGTGTGTTGACTGTAGATTGCAATAAACTTATCGGAATATACCCAATTGCTGCCTCATCTTGCATAACCCCTTCAAGCATAAGCTCATTGGATGCTAAAATTTGAGCATTTGGGCTGATTTGTTGCAACCCCATCACTAAGCGATTAAATTCAAGTTGTAATTCAGCTTCTGATTCTCGATTATAGAATATGATGGCACGGTCATCACCCCCTAACTCCGACCAATTTGTGATAAAGCCTCTATAGATACCTTGTAAATCTTGGCGCGTAATCGTTGTTATAGGATTATTCGGATGTGTGATGATAGCGATACCATCTTGTGCGAGCGGCATTGACCATAAGGGTAGATCATTATCCCTTGGGTTATGATGTGAAATAAAATAAACAGGTTTATCAGCTTCGAGGATGTTATTAAGAGACCCTTGCTGAATATCAAACGAGTATTTTGAATCAGTTGCTAAATCATCTAGCATCAATAACTCAGTGAATGGCTGTGTGTCACTTGTATACTGAAATGAGACATGCTGCATAACCTCAGCAGTGGGTTGTACAGGACTAACTTGTCCTGTGCAACCCACCGTTAAAGCAAATACCATCGTTGCTAATGCACGTCTCGCTTGTCTCATAATAATCAACAAGGTTGATTAGTTACTTCGATACCGTCGGAGAAACTCACTTGTATAGTCTCGCAGATTACCATCAATGATCGCTTGTCGCATATTTTTAACATGATTCACAAGAAACCAGATATTGTGTAAGCTAATGAGATAATGTGACAATAATTCCTTCGTCACAACCAAGTGGCGGATATATGCACGCGAAAATTGCTCCGTATAAATTCCCGTTCCTTCCATAATCGGACGTGCATCGTCCTTAAACATCGCTTTACGCATATTCACACGTCCATCTGTCGTCAATGCTGCACCGTGTCGTGCTAAACGTGTTGGAATCACACAATCAAAAATATCAACACCGCGTGTAATGCCTTCACATAAATCATCAGGATCACCAACACCCATCAGGTAGCGCGGTTTTTGCGGTGGCATTAAAGGTAATGTGAAATCAAGTGTACGATATTGCTCTTCTTTCGTTTCACCGACTGCCAAGCCCCCAATCGCATATCCCGGTAAATCAAGTGAAGTCACAAATTCAGCAGACTGGGCGCGTAAATCGTCAAATATCCCCCCTTGAACAATCCCAAATAAGGCTTGTTTGTCATCACTTGGATGTGCTTCTCGGCAACGTTCTAACCAGCGATGTGTACGATCTAATGATGATGCGACTGCCTGTCGGTTATCAGGTTGTGGACACTCATCAAATGCCATGATGATGTCAGCCCCTAATTTCTCTTGAATCAGCATGGAACTTTCAGGGGTTAGTCGTTGTTTGCTCCCATCAATATGACTACGGAAGGTCACGCCATCATCGTCAATTTCATTAATTTGAGTCAGACTAAATACTTGAAAACCCCCTGAGTCCGTCAAGATCGGACCATCCCATTGCATAAAATTATGCAATCCCCCCATTTTTTCAACGAGGTCTGCACCGGGTCGTAAATGCAAATGATACGTATTCGATAAAATGAGAGAGGCATCAATCTCTGTTTTTAGATCACGCGGTGGCATGGCTTTAACTGTTGCAAGTGTACCTACAGGTGCAAAAACAGGGGTTGGAATATCACCATGTGGGGTATGTAAAATACCAGCGCGTGCATTACCATCACGTGCAATAATTTCAAATTCAAAAGCCATTTGCTTTTTTGCTGTCTTTCTGTTCATTTTTCAAAACTGAGAGGATTATATCATATTCCGCAATCATTGATAAAATAGGGACTATTACATTAGACACATAGCACCAATTATGGAGAATAGATATTTGGCAACACCTACTGATAATGCTATACTTTCGCCATGATAAATTTGTATGATATTCTCAAATCTGCTAACGGACAGCTCTTCGGTGAACCTGCTGCGAATCTATTCACTAATTTTTGCCTTGATGCCCAAAATGTCGGTGAAAATCAGCTATTTATTGCATTACGCACAGATCGCGGTGATACCCATCAATACATTGAAGAAGCAATCAATAATGGCGTTTCGGGTGTTTTATGTGTAGAACCACCTACTTGTGATACAAGCAATGTATCGGTTTTGATGGTTGATGATACCATTGAAGCCTTATTACAGTGGTCACGTTTCACGCTTGATAAATTATCAGTCAAGACAATTGTTGCTTTAGGCTCAAGTGGCAAATCAATTACTGTCGATGCCATTAATCATGTTTTACGAGATACCTATATCACAGTTGCAGGCAATGTTGATGTGGCTGGTAAATTGGGGATTCCCTTATCATTAGCACGCCTTACATCTGATACCAATTACGTGATTCTCAAACTTGATACAGCTATTCCTAACGAACTCGAACAAATGATGGCGGTAGTGCAACCTCATATTGTCATCCTGATGGATATTGATTGCGTGCATCCTGCTGCCTTTGAAAATTGTGACCATTACACATCAGAATTTTCATCCGTACTTGCAACCATCAGTGCAGATGATCTCGTTGTCATCAATTATGATAATGACCGCACCCGTGAATTAGCCAACCACCTATCTGAACCCACTGTTAAAACGGTTGGAATTGACCGCTTTGGGGCGGATGTCTTAGCGTTTAATGTCAAAGTAGGTATCGAGCGCGTTGGCTTCGACTTGCGGTACGGCGATCATCGGTATTTAGCACGTTGGACGCCTATTCTAGGCAAGCATCATCTCTATGGCGTATTAGCTGCTATTCAAGTCGGCGATTTTTTAGGGATTGATATTGAAGCAGCCCTTAAATCATTAACCGAATTAACGCCTTTAGCAGGTCGTATGGTATTGCACGATGGCATCAATCAATCTATTCTCATTGATGACTCTTTTGCTGCATCTTATGCCTCAACAATTGCTGCATTGGATTGGCTAAAAGATGTCCGTGAAGATAGTCAACGAACGATTCTCATATTAGGGGATATGGATGGTCTTGGACGCAATAGCCGTTATGCCCATCGTACGATAGGGCAAAAAGCATCTGAAATTGCCGATTATATTATCACGCAAGGTGTTGAAGCAGCCCTTGCAGGTCGCGCGGCTATTGATAGTGGAATGGACATTGCGCGTGTCTTTACCACCTATAGCACGCAAGATGTTGTATCGGTGCTAGAAGGCATTAATGTAAGCAATCAAGATATTGTGTTGGTTAAAGGAGGCGAACAATCGGCAATGGAACAAGTCGTTGAAGCCTTACTAGCGAATCCTGATGATACGACACAACTTGTTCGCCAAGATAATATCCGTCAACAGACTGTTCCTAACTTGCGCCCAAGTTGGATAGAAATTGATGGGGATGCGCTCGCCACCAATATTCAAATTATTGACGATCATCTTGCACCAGATGTAACCCTCATGGCAGTTGTTAAAGCGGATGCTTACGGACACGGTGCAGTCTTGGTTGCTCGCACTGCTGTTACCAATGGCGCAGGTTATTTAGCTGTTGCATCCATTGCTGAAGCAATTGAATTACGTGATGCAGGGATTACGACACCGATTCTCGTTTTGACCTACGCACCTGCTGAATTAGCACGCCAAGCGCATCAACTCAATATTACCTTGACTGTCTTTGACCTTGAACAAGCGCAATTATATGACCGTATGGCGCGCAGTGTTACAGGAAAGCTCAAAGTTCATATCAAAATTGATAGTGGTATGGGACGACTAGGCATCTTTGCCGAAGATACAGTGCGTGCTTTTCGTATGCTTAATACCCTCACAAATTTAGAAATTGAAGGCATCTATACCCATTTTTCATCAGCCGATGAAGACCCAGAAGTGACTGAATTTGAAATTGAGAAATTTACACAAGCTATTCGTCCCTTACGGGCATCAGGTATGACCGTAAAATATACACATGCTGCTAATTCACCAGCAACATTAGCATCTGATGCGAATCACTTTAATTTGGTACGCCCCGGTTTGATGCTCTATGGTTTGCATCCATCCGAAAAAGTGCGCCTGTACGAAGGCATGCGCCCTGTCATGTCATGGAAAACCCGTGTACTACAAGTGAAAGACTTTCCAGCAGGTTATCCTATTGGATACGGTGGAACATATACGACACGTCGTGATGAGAAAATTGCAATTTTGCCGATTGGCTATGCTGATGGCTTCCGCCGTGCGCCCTACACATGGGAATATGTCCTCATTCATGGACAACGAGCGCCTGTCGTTGGACGTGTGAGTATGGAAAAAGCGGCAGTCAAAGTAGAGGGTATTGCCGATGTACGTATGGGTGATGAAGTTGTTTTACTAGGCAAGCAAGGCGATGAAGTCATCACAGCCGAAATGATTGGTGAATGGCTGGAGACCAGCAATTATGAAGTTGTAACCAATATTTTACCTCGTGTCCCGCGACGTTAATCTCAGGGTGAGATAGGGTATCCGAATATACAGATACGCATTAGCCACTAGCTTTGGGCTTATCCTATAACTACAAAAAATAGATGGCTTGTTTAATCCGAGCAGCACTCAACGATCAAGTATCGTTTGAATATCTTCAACAATAATATAACTCGCTGTGCCATAGCGATAACGGCGTATCCAATTTTGATCGGCATCTAGCAGAAACATGCCAGCCGTATGATCGACTGAATAATTACCGAGGCGGTCAGGCACATTCGCAATGACCTCCACACCGAGCGTTTCTGTTAATGGGGCTATCTCATTGCTTGTACCTGTTAGACCTATTACAAAATCATCCACGCGCAAGGTTGCAAAGTAGGTTGATAGTACATCAGGCGTATCACGCAGCCCATCAATACTCACAAAAACAAAATCAACAGAATTTGCAGCATTACCTAACGCATCATGAATACGGCGCATCTCGCCGAGAGTGATCGGGCAAACATCTGGGCAATGTGTAAATCCAAATGTGACTAATGTTAAGGTATTAGTGAGTGCATCAAGCGTAATAGGCGCATTGAATTGGTCAGTGAGTGTAAAATTAGGAACGTCTAATGGTGGCGTGATTTCTGTAATACCATCATCATTAACAAGATATTCTGGAACGGTATCAGCGCTGATAGGGGCAAATTGCAAGTAAGCAATATAACTCGCAAGAATAGCAATAATGATTGCGAATCCTCCGACTAATCCTAAAATGAGATTTCTTTGTGATTTTTTTTGCATCGCATTTATTCCATATCCGACTATATGATTGCCATAGTAGCAGATAAGCATTAACAATGAATATCTTGAATATCATCTACAATACCGTTACAATTTGTTAGTCAATTGAATACGTTCATACGAAGAGAGTGTTGATAGTCGTTGTATCAACCACCGAAGGGGCAAGTTATTCACTTTTGCTGGATGGATAATGAAACTCTCAGGTACTAGGATTCGGTGAACGGTGAACTCTGAAAGTATTATATTGCTAACAGAGCGTACAGCTTTCATGTTGTGCGCTTTTTTTATTTTATATCTATTCACTTTAAGGAGTAACTTGCATGGCAGACATGACATATCCCGCAGATTTGAAATATGCTGAAAGTGATGAATGGGTTCGCGTTGAAGGCGATACCGCAACCATTGGTATTTCAGATTATGCACAAGATGCCCTCAACGATCTCGTTTACGCTGAATTCAAAGAAGTTGGCGAAACAATTGGTGCAGGGGAATCATTCGGTGAAGTAGAATCTGTAAAAGCGGCATCAGAAGTTTATTTGCCTATTGCAGGTGAAATTATCGAAGTGAATAGTGAACTTGAAGGCGAACCAGAAATTGTCAATGAAGACCCTTATGGCAATGGCTGGATGGTCAAAATTAAAGTGACAGATGCCAGCAATCTCGATAATTTGATGGATGCTGAAGCGTACCAAGCCTATTGCGAAAGTCGCTAACGAACAAACTGTCATACACGCAATGAAGGTGGGGACATACTCACCTTCACCTATTTATTGTAATGTTGGGTCATACAAAGGACATTTAATGGCTTATATCCCGCATACCGAAGTCGAACGCCAGCAGATGCTTGCAGCAATTGGTGTGACGACTATCGAAGATTTATTTGATGCTGTTCCTGCACAGTACCGTTTTCCTAAAATTGATATACCACCAGCACTCAGCGAAATGGATATTGCCCGCGAAATGTCGGCAATTGCAGAAGCCAATGAACATGCTGGTGATTTTGCGCTATTTCGTGGGGCAGGTGCTTATCACCACTATACCCCATCTGTTGTGAATCAAGTGATTTTACGAGGTGAATTTTTAACCGCTTATACCCCGTATCAACCCGAAGTTTCACAAGGTACATTACAAGCAGTTTATGAATATCAAAGCATGATGTGTGCTTTAACAGGTATGGATGCTGCTAATGCGAGTCATTATGACGGGGCAACTAGCCTCGCCGAAGCAGTCACTATGTCCGCAGAAGTGGCACGCGGTAAACGCAAAAAAATTATTCTCAGCCAAGCGATTAATCCGCAGTACCGTGAAGTCACGCGCACCTATCAACAAGGACGTGATGTTGAACTAATCGGTGATGATAAACCGCGCACCTTAGCAGAACTCGCTGAATTATTAGATGATGATACAGCGATGCTTGCAGTCAGTTACCCAAATTTCTTGGGACAAATTGAAGATCTTACCAAATTGGCAGAGCAAGTCCACAATGTCGGTGCATTATTCTGTGTTGTAACCAATCCAATGGCACTCGGCTTATTTAAATCCCCCGGTTCAATGGGTGCGGATATTGTCGTTGGTGAAGGTCAACCTATGGGCATTCCATTAAGTTATGGAGGTCCTTATGTCGGTTTCTTTGCTACCAAACAAAAATATGTCCGTAAGATTGCAGGTCGTATTGTGGGTGAAACCGTCGATAGCACAGGCAAAAAAGCCTATGTTATGACCCTTCGTCCGCGTGAGCAAGACATCCGCCGTGAAAAAGCCAGCAGTAATATTTGTACCAATCAAGGCTTGATGGCACTCGCTGCATCCGTTTATATGTCCTTGATGGGGCGTAATGGACTCAAGAAAGTTGCGAAACTCAATTATCATAAAGCACATTATGCAGCCAATGAAATTGATAAAATTGATGGCTACAAAGTCCTCAATGATAAACCATTTTTCAATGAGTTTGCCGTTAAATGCTTGCGCCCTGTCTCAGAAATCAACGCAGCACTGATCGAAAATGGCATTATCGGTGGCTATGACTTGGGTCAAGATTATCCACAACTCAAAGATCATATGCTAATTGCAGTAACAGAAATGAACAGTAAAGAGGAAATTGACCTCTTCGTTGAAGTCTTGAGGAGCATGGCATGACACTACTCGAACAAGCACCACCCAAAGATAATGAGCCATTGATTTATGAACTCAGTGTGCCGGGACGTATTGGCGTAAACTTGCCAGATGTTGATGTGCCAGAAACTGATCTCCCAACCGATTTGCTGCGTGATGATCTTGAATTTCCTGAAGTCAGCGAATTACAAGTGGTGCGCCACTATCTCAAATTGAGCCAACTCAATTACGCCATTGATAAAGGCTTCTACCCACTCGGCTCATGTACGATGAAGTACAATCCGAAAATTAATGAAGATATGGCGCGCTTACCGGGTTTTGCTCATCTACACCCCGGTGCTGATGATGAAAGTTCACAAGGCGCATTAGCCTTAATGCACACCCTACAAGATTGGCTGGCTGAATTATCTGGCTTTGAAGCTGTTAGCTTATCGCCAGCAGCAGGCGCACAAGGTGAATTTGCAGGCATCTTGATGATCCGCAATTATCATTTAGATCGCGGTGATACCAAACGAACCAAAATTCTCGTCCCGAACAGCGCACATGGTACAAACCCCGCAACCGTAACCATGGCAGGTTTAGAAGTTATCGAATTGCCTTCTGATAATAAGGGCAATGTTGATCTCACTGCTTTGCAAGCTGTTTGTGACGAACGTGGCGATGAAATCGCTGGCATGATGATTACTGTTCCAAGTACATTGGGCTTGTTTGAAGAACCTATCCTCGAAATTATCGAAATGGTTCACGCCATCGGTGGTTTGATGTATATGGATGGCGCAAACATGAACGCCCTCATGGGTGTTGTCAAACCGGGCGAACTCGGCTTTGATGTCATGCACTATAATTTGCATAAGACCATGAGCACCCCACATGGTGGTGGTGGTCCGGGTAGTGGTCCTGTTGGTGTGGGCGATAAACTCAAATCATTCTTACCGGGTCCAATTGTTGAAATTATCGAAGAAGCTGAAAATGATGACGATGCACCCCTTTATGGCTTAGTGATGCCAGAAAAGAGCATCGGACGTTTGAAAGCCTATCAAGGTAATTTCGGAATGCACGTTCGCGCATATGCTTATATCCGCGCTTATGGCGGGCAAGGCTTACATGATGTATCGCGCCATGCCGTACTGAACGCTAATTACATTCGTGCGAATTTGCTCGATACCTATAAAATTCCATACCCACGTTATTGTGGACATGAATTTGTAATTTCTGCTAAGTTAGAAGGTGCAGATAATATTCATGCACTGGATATTAGTAAGCGTCTGATTGATTATGGCATTCATCCACCTACTAATTACTTCCCGTTGATTGTTCCCGAAGCCTTGCTGATTGAGCCAACCGAAACTGAAGGTAAAGAAGAACTCGATAATTTCATCGCTATCATGAAGCAAATTGCTGATGAAGCGAGAAATAATCCTGAATTGCTGCTTGATGCCCCTCATAATTCGCCAGTAGGGCGTGTTGACGAAGTCTTTGCAGCAAAACAGCTTGTGTTATGTTGCTCACCTGTGCTAGAAGCAATTCATAACTAAGCAAATATTTGCTAACAAAAATCGAAGCCTTTACAGATACTGTAGAGGCTTTTTTAAGTCTACTTTTTATTTTTTAATTTGTGTTGTTCTAATGATTTAGGTTACACTTAAATAGAATTCTCTACTGTAGATTATTTTTTTGGATTAGCCTTATGTCTTCACAAATTAAAATTTATCGTAAAAGATGGCAGAGTATGGATGTGCCTCATCAGCGCGGTTTGCTGCTACGGTCAATCGCATCGTTCATCGTATTTGTTCTGGGATGTGGCATCATTTTCAACATGCGTGCCAAACTCATTGGCGAAGATGGTGCAACGATTGCCATGTACTTCATGGGTATTCTATTTATTCAAGCTCTCAATATGGTTATTTTTTATAATAAACTCCTACGACCTGAATCTTTTACCATTAAACTGTGCATTGCTGCCGTTATTGTGACGTCTCTATGGGTCAATTTTGAAGAAAAACTGATAATGCCAATGCTAAGTTTACAGTGTGATACTGATTGTGTGATTATTTACGAACGTGCAATCCCGTTTTCAGATGTAGAAGTCATCTATGAACGCGGACGTTGGCAAGTGATCGATTGACTTTTAGCAAAAGCAGATTGTTACGGCGATTTTGCTTCCAAACCGAATATTAATGTTTTAGAATAAGACATAATACTGTTAAAGGACATGCTGTGCCTTATTCTCAACTTATTGTTCCAAAATCCCGTAAACGTTCCACACGACTTTTTCGTTTTATACGTGTTATTTGGCATGATACCCGTGCCTTAATGAACGAATTTAAACTACCGCTCATTGCAATTATCTTATCGGTATTTGTAGGTGGCTTTGTATACGGTGAATTACATATCTTCGCTGGCTTAGAACCTGAAATCAGCATGATTGATCGCCCTTATACGATGATTCAACTCATGATTATCGAAACGCCTGCTGAATACGCCAGAACACCAAGTCAATGGTATCTCATCATATTTTGGTATTTGCTACCACTCATTGGTGTATATATCATTGGGCGCGGAGCAATTGACTTTGGACGCTTATTTTTTGATCGCAACGAACGACGTAGCGCATGGGAGCTTGCTGTGGCACAAACATATCGTAAGCATGTAGTTTTAGTGGGTGTCGGGCATGTTGGCTTACGCATTGCACGCACACTATCACAAATGGGATTTGAATTAGTGGTCGTTGATGATTCTATTGATAGTGATGCTGACCAAGAACTGAGTTTACTAGGAGTCCCACTTGTAGGAGGTGATGGTCGGACGATGACAACACTACGTGAAGCTGGCATCGAAAAAGCCCGCGCGGTGATTGTCTGCACCTCTAATGACCACCTAAACCTAGAAATTACCATGCGTGCGCGCGATCTTAACCCTGATGTTCGTATCGTTACGCGCATGTGGGATGCTCGATTCGCTGACCAACTGAAACGGTTTTTAGATGTAGAAGTACTGAGTGCCTCTGATTTAGCAGCACCTGCCTTTGCAGGGTCAGCCGTTGGCATCGAAATTACCCAAACATTAAAAGTCGGCGGCGAAGATTTTAGTATGATTAAATTGACCGTGCGTGAAGGCTCTTTCATGGAAGGCAAAACGATTGATATGCTTCAAGAAGATGAAGACATTGATATTGTATTACATGGTTTACCGAAACAAGAGCCAGTTGTACATCCTGATGGCAAAACAATTGTTAACCATAATGATACGCTGGTACTCTTTGCGCGTCATGATAAAGTGACAGATATTGTCGCACGTAGCGAAACTCGCCAAAAAGTCTAAAAAGGTCAATTCATTTGAATTCAGAAAAACTTATTGAACTTGCAATGGTTGTCAGTGTTGTCCTGAGTGGTATAACATTATTCATGTACAGTTGGTTAAGTATGTATATGCGAATCTTTGCTGATGATTACTGCTCGGCATACCTCAGTACGCAAACTGACCCAATTAATGCTGCTATAGGACGCTATAACACATGGAATGGACGCTACATGGATACTTTTTTCCAACAAATTTTTAGCCCATTTAAGCCTGAAATTCATATGGTGTTTCCTATTGTTATGATTATATTATGGCTTTGTGCATCATATTACTTTTTCGCTCAAGTAATGCGTTTTCTGCAGATTAAGCACAATCGCATCATTACATTCGCTATCGCTATTATTATAACTTTCACATTTTATCGTATTATGCCTGCGTATCAACACGTTTATTGGCTTTCAGCAATCTTTGCTTATACAGTACCTATTATTTTGTTGATTTTTTGGGGAGGGAGTATTTTTCAATATTTTGCAAAACTTCGATCAAATCTATCATTACTCATGTTTACTTTATGGTCTGGGATCATCATGCTTGTCATCGGTGGTCTGACAGAGGCTTTAGTTATATTTTGTGGTGCATTGTTACTATTGATGCTACTTGTCACCCCTCAAATTTCGACATTACGACGCAAGGAATTTTTAATTTTTGTGATTGTAACAGGTTTATTTGCAGCAGTTGCCCTTGCAATTGCAATACTCTCTCCCGGTTCATGGGCAAGACGTGCCTTAGGGGTAGAACTGAGTGGTGTGTCTGTATCTCCTATTGAAGCATTGCCGAATGGTATTCTATATACTTTAGCTTATTTGTTTGGAGAATTAGTTGGTATTACCTTTGGACAAACATTTGGTATCGCCTTTTTAGGATCATTCTTCATCTTAGGGTTTTTATCGGGTTGTTACTATCTTGATCGTAATCCTGATATAAAGTTACCTGCACCAATGCATCTGGGACGCTATGCATGGTTGGTTCTAGGAATTGGAATATTACTTGCATTTACAATTATTTATCCTATTGTCTATGCAGTTAGAGGAGATTTACCTCTTCGTCCGCTATCGTTTCCGCGTTTCATTCAATTTTCAATGGTGATTGTTTGGTTATATCTTGCATTAGCTGCTGCTCAACGTAATCAACTTCTTGGTATACTTCAAAGAGAGCGTCTTTGGTCTATATTTTTATTATTCGCAAGTTTCTTGATTATTTGGACACCTGCTGTATCAATTTATAAACTGGCGGTATATGTTCCCGATTTCTCTACCTTTGCCCAACAATGGGACGAACGCCATATAGTATTACAGAATCAAGAACCAGATGCTGTAGTTCGCTATGATACACTGGATTACAATATCGAAGATGAGTTTGTACTTTTGAGAGCTATATCAGACTCTCAATACTGGGTTAATGATTGTATGGAAGGTTATTATGGCTTTAGCGAGTTGATTATTGAAGGCAGTGATGAACCATTATTTGGCGGGAATTAATATGTAAAAGGCACAACAAGTAATTGTTGTGCCTTTGCGTGTACGATTAGCGTTTTGGAAAACGTCGTAAAACGCTGATAGGTTCTGGAATAGGTGCTTTATCACCCAACCCAATTGTGCTGAGATCATGAGCTTTTGCGCGTGATGAGCCTGCAAAAACAGCGAGTTTATTGCCAATCGAACGATTCCCAATTTTGATATAGGCTTGTCCGAGTTGGTAGCCGTCGCTATCAATAGAGCAACTTGTCACAACGCCGATAACACGTCCACGATTATCGACAATTGGATCACCTTGATGAGCAGGACGCGCCCCTTTATTATCCATACGGAAACGGCTAATCTGAGCATCACGTTTGCGTTCGCGTGCAATAAAGCTCTTTTTACCTACAAAGAATGGCTTATAGAGTTTTATATAGCTCTCCATGCCAGCATCCGCAGGAGTCATATCTAAATTGCCTTCTAACTCATGCCCGTAGAGAGGCAATCCTGCTTCAATACGGAGACTATCGCGTGCTGCTAACCCACAAGGTACTGCTCCTAAATCGACCAGCTTTTGGAATAATGCAGGGGCATCATCAGGATGAGGGAATACTTCATAAGCGATGCGCTCACCTGTATAACCTGTACGTGAGATAATTAGATCAAATCCGCCGAGTGTAGCAGTTGTGATTGCTGCCCAAGGCATATTTTTGACCCGTGCTAAATCATCTGCATGACCACCAAGGCTCAACAAAATATTTTTACTCTTAGGACCTTGCAAAGCAATATCGACTCGTTGATCCGCCCCCGAGCTTTCAGCGCGTAAATCACGCAATTGTACATTTGTACTTGGGATACGTAATTGCGGTAAATCTGCACTCACACGGACTGTCCCGTTAAGCACACCATTGACCCATGCCCAATTTTTATCATTATTACTTGCATTAACAACCACAAAGAAATGCTCTGTACCGAGTCGATAAATCAATAGATCATCGAGTGGAATCCCAGTTTCATCTAAGAAGAAGGTGTAATGAGAATCACCCACCGCGAGCCGTTGTAAATCATTGGCAGTGATTGCATCAAGGAAACGCTCTGCACCACGTCCCTTAACATCCCAAACACCCATGTGGGTGACATCGAAGATGCCAGCATTGTTACGTACTGCAAGATGTTCTGTCATCACCTTGTCATACCATAAAGGCATATCATAGCCTGCGAACTCACCCATTTTTGCACCGAGTGTTTGATGTACATTCCATAAGACACTCTTGAGACCAGTAGCTTCGGCTTCATGCCATTCAAATGCAGGCAAGGCATCACCAGCAAGTTCATAATTTGCACCATTGATCCCAACAAAGTAAGGTTTTGTTGCATAGGCTGTGGAAGAGTCTATATCATCGAATGATTTTTCAGTTTCGCCGATGTAGCTCACGATCACTGGTCCGGGGACTTTAGCGTAAACATCATCAAGGTCAAATTCTACGAATCCATCTGATAACGCACGCAACCATGTAATCAGTGTACCTGTATCGCCATTGGTATGAATGTGAAAATCAGTGTCATTTACTTTTTCAATGACTGCCGATGCTAACACCGAACCATCAGGCGCAAGAAAATTAGTTGTGATGCTATTGTCTGTTTCCAAGGCTTGAATATCATTTGTTGCTGCAATATCGAGGAACGCTTCAGCACGCTCACCACGAACAAGGAAGCTATTCCATCCAGTAGGGTAAGCATCATCTGAATAATAGAAATGTGGATAACCATCGACTGTTGCATCGGTATCAATGCCGAGGCTATCGACAATATCACGGACAGCAAGACGCGCTTGATTGAAAACCTCAAAATTGATCTTTGCGCGTGCTTGATGTTTGCCTGTATAGCTAAATGGTTTACAAGCGAGCAATACATCCGCAATAATATCTGCAATCTTATCCATCATTGCGACATCTGCACCACGTTGTGTTAACCAAGGTGACCCAAGGCGAATCCCTGATGGGCGTAATGCACTCGTATCGCCCGGTATTGTTTGACGGTTGCAGACGATGCCAATCAGATCAAGAATACGTGCTGCCATATCACCTGATAATGGCGTACCATCTTCACCCTTGATTGCACGTAAATCAACAACCAGCATATGGCTATCTGTACCACCATGCGGAATCCGAATCCCACGCGCTTGCAAACGATCAGATAAGCGTTGAGCATTGATAACAGTCTGACGCTGTAATTCTTTAAATTGTTCTGTCTGAGCAAATTTGAAAGCAACAGCTAAGCCTGCAATATTGTTAATATGTGGTCCCCCTTGTTCGCCGGGGAAAACGCCACGATCAATTTTTGCGGATAAATCTTTACGATGGGTGATGATGCAAGCACCACGAGAGCCATTCATCGTTTTATGAGTTGTGAATGTCACAATGTCAGCGATACCAACAGGTGATGGATAAGCGCCTGTAGCAACCATCCCTGCAAAATGAGCCACATCGGCTAATAAGTATGCCCCGACTTCATCTGCAATCGCACGATATTTGTCCCAATCAGGATGAATTGGATAGCTACTATACCCACCAATGATAATTTTGGGTTTGTGTTCAATGGCTAAAGCGCGGATTTTCTCATAGTCAAGCACTTCTGTATCGGCATCGACTGCATAACTAACAATGTTGAACCATTTACCACTACGGTTAACAGGTGAACCATGACTCAAGTGACCACCAGCAATCAAATCCATGCTGAGAATCGTATCACCGGGGTTGATGAGAGCCGTATAGACAGCATTATTGGCAGGTGCGCCAGATAATGGTTGTACGTTCACATAGAGATCATCCGCAGAAGCATGTTCGTTGCTGAAAATCATAGCTGCACGCCGACGTGCCAACGATTCAACTATGTTGGCATATTCCGTACCTTTATAATAACGTGCATCGGAATTACGACGAAATTCTGCCATACGTGTATCGTAATCCAGAATATCCTCTTCATCCATATGACGCATATTCTCAGATGGATACCCTTCCGCATAAATATTATGGAAGGCACTCCCTACAGCTTCACGCACAGCTTCAGGAATCGTGCTTTCTGACGGAATCATAATTAGTGTACGCGCTTGACGGGCTGTTTCTAAGCGCACTAAATTAGCTACATCAGGGTCGAGATCAGCAAGTGATCCCCTAAATAAAAAGTCTTGT
>JBAUIA010000267.1:0-11381 GCA_049680565.1 Phototrophicaceae bacterium | reverse complement strand
ATAACGCCTGAAGTGATTCAACGACGATTCATGCAAGGGGCAGAGGTGGTATCAATGATTGTTGTTGATCCAGTACACCTACAAAATGAAATTCCAACTGCAATTTTGCCTTTATTGCTTATCCTTGCTGAAGATCGCTTGCTCATCTGGACGGAAACTGACCCGCCAGCTTTACGCAAAGGCACGGTTTTAATCGGCTTAGTTAAACCACAATATTATGCGACTTTGCTTGAACAAGACGTTATTACGGAAAAGCCCTTAGACACAGTTTTAGCACTGAATTAATGTGAGTTTTTAAGTAACCTTCGGAAAATAGACACTATTGTAAGGGCGTACTATAGTGGCCCATTCTAGCAGTGGATTGGCTATAGCAAACCCTGATAACTCCTTGTTTTATCGGTTTACTAATCATATGATCTGCGTTATGCAAAACAGGCATTGGGTCATTTAAGAACTCTCACGCACAATGAGTTGGGTATCCAATCGTGTGATTTTAGCAACAGATAGCCCTTGTATTTGTTGATGTAAATGTTGAGCAGCATAGCGCCCCATTGTTTCACCATCAATCCCTGCAACTGTTAATCCCATATCACCGGCTTCATGTCCATCACCAAAGGCAACAATTGCAACATCCTCGGGGATAGCGACTTCAAATAAGCGTAAGACATCCAATACCGCACAACCCATCAAATAATCGGCTGCTAAAATCGCATCAAACGCTTGACCCGTATCCATAAAATCAATAATTTCATTAGCTGCTGTGACAGGGTTAAAATGTCCTTCAATTTGATAGGCATCAGGAATTGTGAGCGCATGTTTTTTGAGCGCACGCTGTAATCCCTCGGCGCGTTGCATCCCATTGAATTGTGATAGCGCTCCATGTATAGCGACAATTTGCCTTCGCTTGCAATTTTCAACGAGATAATCAACCAGTGTCATCATGCCATCGATATTATTTTCCAAAATCGCAGGAATCGGTAACTCAGGTTCATAATGGCTAATGAGTGTTGTGGGTTTATGCTGTGTCGCAATTGTTTCTAATTCAGTTTTTGTGAGGATATTGGCAATAATGAAAATACCTGCTACTGAGGAAAGATCACTTTTAATGCTTGAACGTGGCTGCGGCTTTTGATGAATGGATTCAATTAACAGGTCAAATTCTGATCCCAGAACAGCGCTAATTCCTGTGATAATCGCTTGCTGAAAGGGCATTCGATGGTCGTCTGTAATAATTACAATCGTTGGTTTCATAAAAAATGTTCCTAATGAGCGTAATAAGTATTGTGCCACGCATTGAGGGCTGCGAAACTCGTTTCTGTGCCAATTTCTTCCAGTGCTTTAATGAGTGCTTGCTCTAATTTTGTATCGGTTGGTGTTGTTAATAATTTTTGTATCAAATGTGGAATTGCAGTAGGATGACGCAAGCGCCCAAGTATCTCAATCACAATTAAGCAATGCGAATTATCCGTTTTGAGCAAGTTAATTAATGTGAACAAACTACGCACGCCAACACTTTCTAAGGCAAAGATCGCTTGTATGATTGTGTAATCGTCTGTATGTGTGTCGATAATGTGGTTCAAAAATTCAAGCGCTGCATCACTTGTGATAGCATGATGCGATATTGCTTTCATAATATGATGATGTACAGGCAATAAATCGGGCTGATAGAGCATCATGAGCATATTTTCCGACGGAGTTGTTTGAATCGCTCCAAAATAGTTGATATATGCAACCAACAAAGGACGATTATAACTCGCAAGCTGCTGCAAATTTTCAGTGGAAAAATGATAGACAACCTTATCATAGACGCTGCTCGCTTGTTGCTGTGCAAGGCATGTTAAAGCCTCTACCTGTTGATAACCCTCATCAAAAACTCGCCATGCAAAATCAGTAATCGCAGGATGTTGATGATGATCGACTAAGGATAAGACATCGGCAATTTTCTCTTGTGCTTTTAAATCCTCATAACAAGACAACACATAATCGACAGCGTGATAAATCTGTTCATCATTCAGTGTGATGCTATCTTTTAAGCTAAGTATCAATGTCGCAATCGCAAATTGACGTAATGGGGCTGATTCGTGGCTACGATGCCATTCAATCAGTGTGGGTAGGGCGTAATGTTGCATCCGTTTTAAAGCTGACCCTTCGTGCAAGCTAATCCCAATTTCGGTACGCTCTTTAGCGAATCGTGCTGGATAGCTGGTGAGTTCTTGTTCAATACGGTGTTGATATTGTGCATCTGCATCGTGTAAATAGGTTTGGGCTTCTGGCAACGCGATTAAGCGTAGGGCTTTGAGCGCATCACTGGCAAGTGGCAATTCATAGTTATTGATGAAGCGATTATCATCCATAAAATAAAGCTCAATAATATCTCGCAGTGCCTCGTAGGCAGCAACATTGCCGATGTGTCCTAAGAGATGAATACAGCGCCCGACAACTTTGCGCGAAAAGTATGTTTTTTCATAATCATGAATGGCATCAACAACAATTGCCACAATGCGATCATCTTGTAAGGCACTCATTGCTTGCCACGCGGTATGGCTCGCGGTAAAGTGCGTTTTAAAATAAGCAATGAGGGCTTCATTGATAGAATGGCGCTTGAGCCGTGCGAGTGCTTGTACCAATTGATTAGGCAAATGACGCGGATACTGCACCTTGTTAAGCGCATCGAGCGTTTTATCAATCGTTGGCTGATGCTCAAGTTGGATTAATTTGCGCGTATAATGGATGCTTTTTAAATCGTTGGCATCGTTTAATTTTCGTTGATAATACTGGATCGCTTCGTTCATTTTTAGTGTCTCCGAACCGATGTTCTTTTCATAGTGTATCACGAAATTAATTTATGCGAAAAATGCGGTATAGTAGGAGCATACTTTGACCAAATATTGTACTGATTGGATCAGCAATGCCTCATTTTGATATGCCGCTTGAGCAACTTCAAAGCTACTTGCCGACTCGTTCTGAACCGAGTGATTTTGATGAATTTTGGCAAACAACGTTACAGCAAGCACACTCATATGAATTAGATGCGACTTTCGTCCCCGTCACAACAGGCTTTAACACCATTGATGTTTTTGATGTGACATTCAGTGGCTTTGATGGACAACGTATTAAAGGTTGGCTATTATTGCCCAAAAATACCCAAGACCCATTACCGTGTATTGTTAATTACATCGGATACGGTGGCGGACGTGGGTATCCGCATGACTGGCTCAAATGGTCGTCGTATGGCTATGCCCATTTTGTAATGGATACACGCGGACAAGGCAGTCGTTGGTTGCATGGTGATACCCCTGATAATGCAAGTGATGGGCAAAATCCGCAACATCCCGGTTTTATGACACGCGGTATTAGCTCGCCTTATAGCTATTATTATCGCCGTCTGATGACCGATGCCGTCCGTGCTGTTGATGCTGCCTGTGGGCATCCTGCTGTGGATAACACGAAAATTATCGTTGCTGGCGGTAGTCAAGGGGGTGGATTGGCTTTAGCGGTTGCTGGTTTGCGCGATGATATTGTGGCAGCATTGCCTGATGTACCATTTTTATGTAATTTTGAGCGTGCTATCCGTTTGATAGATACCGACCCTTATTATGAAATTGCTCATTATTTGACAATTCATCGTGATAAAATTGAGCAAACGCTGACTACTTTATCTTATTTTGATGGGATGCACTTTGCTGTTCGTGCATCTGCAACAGCCTTATTTTCGGTGGGGATGATGGATACCATTTGCCCACCTTCAACCGTCTATGCTGCTTATAATCATTATCACGGTACAAAAGACATCGTGCGCTATGAATTTAATAATCATGAGGGAGGCGGGTCGCATCATACCTTAGCGCAACTCGCATTCTTACAAGAGCATGTGCCGCTACCGAATAGATGATTGATACTATTCTATCGAGGCGTTAAGATGTTATTGCTATAGTGACATAAGTTGGATAAATAATTGGAAGCAGATAATATAATTTTCGGCGCACATCCCGTTGGATGTCCCTACAAATTGTTGATGGGTATAATTTTAAAAACTAATCGAATCTTACTTATTGCTCTGTCCGGTAAATAGCTAAACAACGATTTTGCAGTATTTTGGGTGCGCTATAGCGAACCCTTACAACAGTTACTTATCGGAGGAAGCACTTATAACATTGGATTCATCCAATTGTACGATTACCTAAGTGGAATACGCATGAAACGAGAAGGAGTGACCGCGTGAATATATTTGGGGTTGGTGGCGCGGAATTGGTACTCATATTTGTGATTATGTTAGTGGTGGCAGGTCCCCAACGAATGATCCGTTGGGCGTATGTCATCGGTCAATATGTCGGTAAGTTCCGCATTGTGTGGGAACAAATGGTGGATATGATGCAAGATGAAGTCGATGCAGCAGGCTTGGATGTCAAACTACCCAAAGACATCCCTACGCGCCAGAGCCTCGCACAGACTGCAAACCAACTCATCAAACCGTATGCGGAATCAATGGAAAAGAGTTTTGATGAAGTCAAGCAGCCCTTACAATCCACTTTTGATGAAACCACTAAAGCGGTAACAGATGCTAAGGCATTAGGGCAATCTGCTGTTGACGATACCAATAAGGCAGTTCAGGATGTTAAAAAAGTGCCTGTGAAAGCATCGTCACCATCTGAACCATCATCGACAGAAACGACTCCTGCACCGAGTACAAATTTTGGGGCATGGACACAACCTAAAGCACAAGGTCAATCCGTAGAAGGGGAGGCATAAGCCGATGGCACATCAGACAACCCAAGAGACACAAGATGGTCATGAGATGCGGATGGCGTTCTTGGAGCATCTTGCGGAATTACGAGATCGCGGTTTGCGGATTTTCGTTGCGATTTTCGTGGGGACGGTAATTGGCTTTTTCTTCTCCGCTCAAGCCATTGAGGTACTACAAGAACCCTTTTGTGAGATTGCAGCGAATCCAGCCGATTGTGAATTTACCACGCTGAACCCCACCGATAATATTATGGTGTTTTTCCGTGTTGCCTTGCTATTGGGCGGTATTCTGGCGATCCCCTTAGTGACTTACCAAGTGATGGCATTCATCACACCGGGTTTGACGAAGCGCGAACGCCGAATTGTATTCATGTCGATTCCTGCGATTACGATTCTCTTTTTGGTCGGTGTCTTATTTTCGTGGTTCATCCTGATTCCACCTGCCTTGACCTTCCTCAATGGCTTTTTGCCGAATTTGTTCGATCCTGAATGGACAGCCGATGGCTATCTAAGTTTTACAACCAGCCTCATCTTCTGGATGGGCGTTGCTTTTGAAACACCACTCGTCTTTTTTGTGCTATCCGTGATTGGGATGGTGACACCCAAGGCATTGGCAAGTAATTGGCGGATTGCGATTGTAGCTGCGTCGATTGCAGCAGCCGTCATCACACCGACGATTGACCCCGTCAATATGTTCCTTGTGATGGGTCCTTTGCTGGCACTATATGTGATTAGTATCATGCTGACATTTGTTGGTATTCGGATTAATCAAGCACGGAATAAGTAAGGTATTTGTACCTCAATTTATAGAGCCATAACCCCTTAGAGAGACAAATAAAGTCTCTCTTTTCATTCACTCAAGTAAAATGTGATTCCGCTAAGATTTTGCCTGTAATTCTTGTGTTTTAGGGGGATATGTGTCACACTCAGCCTAATCAAATCTCTATTTAATTAATGTTCTTGAGGAGACACTTATGAAATTAGGTTTAATGCTGGGGTATTCAGGTAAAACTATCGAATTACCGATGGATATGATCTTAGAAGCGGATAATCTCGGCTATGATTCGGTATGGACATCAGAAGCCTATGGCAGTGATGCGGTTTCACCCTTGGCTTGGATTGGCGCACTGACTAAAAATATTAAACTCGGCTCGGCAATTATGCAAATGCCAGCCCGTACCCCTGCCATGACCGCTATGACGGCGATTACGCTCGACCAACTGAGTGGTGGACGCATGTTACTCGGTTTGGGTTTATCAGGACCCCAAGTTGTTGAAGGATGGCATGGTAAAGCCTACGGTAAACCGCTCGGAAAAACCCGTGAATACGTCGAAATTATGCGAAAAATTTTCGCACGCGAAGAACCAATGACACATTCAGGTAAGCATTACGTCATCCCGTATGATGGTGATGATGCCACAGGCTTAGGTAAACCCCTCAAGAGTATCATTCATGGACGGACTGATTTACCGATTTATATTGCATCCATAGGACCCAAAAATGTACAACTGACAGCCGAAATTGCGGATGGCTGGTTGCCGATTTTCTTCGCACCGGAGCGCTATCCTGACTATTTTCAAGAGCAAGTAGAAGCTGGCTTTGCATTAGCAGATAATGGCAAATCAATCAAAGACTTTGATATTGCGCCCTCTGTCTATGTGGCAATGGATGACAACATCGAAATGGCGCGTAATATGATTCGTCCGATGTTAGCGCTCTATGTGGGTGGGATGGGTGCAAAAGGTAAAAATTTCTATCATGATCTAGCGGTGCGCTATGGCTTTGAAGAAGAAGCGAATACGATTCAAGATTTGTATCTAGCAGGTAATAAAGCCGAAGCGATGGTGGCTGTTCCTAACGAAATGATTGATGCTGTGGCGTTGGTTGGCTCAAAAGACCGCATCAAAGACCGTCTGCAAATCTGGAAAGATAGTGATGTGACGACCCTCAATATCCAAACCAATGATATTAATGTTGTCCGCACAATGGCAGAACTTGTCCTCTAGTCTGCTGCCGAATCCCTCTTGTCAGAATGCTGATGAGAGGGTGTATTGTCTGTAGCCCAAGTAGTTTGTGGAAATATAAATCGGAATGTACTGCCCTCACCGACTTGACTATTAATCTCAATGGATGCACCGTGTAAATCAATAATACGTTTTGTGATCGATAATCCTAAGCCAGTTCCACCTCGGCTTGTGCCACGCGCTGTATCCATGCGATAAAAATGTTGGAAAACTTTCTCTTGTTCATCAGGGGCGATACCAATCCCTTCATCAGAAACTTCGACTAAGAGCTGTTCAGCACGAGAAAAAGTACGAATTGTAATTTGTGTCTCGGGTTCGGAGTATAAAATAGCATTTGTAATGATCTGCTCAAAGGCATGTTGCAATTGTTGACTATCACACCAAATCGGTGGAAGCGTATCATCTAGGTCAAGTTGAAATTTATGACCTGCTTCTTGATACCGCATTTCAAGGCTTGCAACACTCTGGCGTAATATAGCATTCACAGGATAGGGTCGCTTTTTTAAACTGACAGACGTATCCAATTTAACCATGGTGAACATATCATCAATTAATTGTGTCAGCCGATTCAGTTGCGCCTGCATTCTCTCAATATATTCTGCTTCTTGCCCATCAAGCCGTCGTTCAAGTACATATAGTGATGTAACAAGCACGGAGAGGGGGGTTCGTAAATCATGGGATACATTACCAATAAATTGATGTAATACCTCAATTCGTTGCCGTTCTGTTACTAATGCAAGACGCGCTTGCTCTGCTAAAAATCGCTGAGTAACATCATGCAGTGTGATTAAATATCCAATTGCGGCTTCATTAATATCACGCAAAGGAGCAATCCGTACATCATAATAAAGTGTCGTATCGTTGTCACTTTGCACCTCTATCTGTGTGGGTTGATTGTGAGGTTGTGAATCATAAGTGAGTAAGTCTGGATAATTTTTAAAGACGGATGTAACGGGTTGTCCTATAATCGTGTTTCTGGATTGTTTCAAAAATGCGATAGCAACGGGGTTCAATTCAACTAAGCGCCCATTACTATCTACAATCATGACAGCTTCTGCAATTTGCTTAACAACAGCATCATAGGCAATTGGCATCATCTCTAGGAGTTGATCCCGAAATATCAATGCACCCCATAAGAGTGCTGTAATGACAATCGTTGAGGCAGAAACATCAATATGTATGCCGATCTGAAATTGGATGGTTACCCATAACGAGGCAAGCATCGGGATTGATGTACCACCAATTAACGCAATTATGCGCCAGCGATAATATTCAAGCCCAGAATATACATAGTGTAAGAGAATAATGAGTGCATATGTTCCAAGGATAAATCCTACGAAAACATAGCTCCAATAAGCAAGTCCGGGCGTGCCATTTGTTGTAAACCAAAATGCCCCAATTTGGATTGTTTCTAAATCTTGCCAGAAAAAAGGGTGATTAGGTATCCAGACTGTTAATACCGTAATGCTAGGGATGCCTATCAAAACCAGCCAATGAAATTTTGTCAGGCGATGCCAGTTACCTGTGTAATCTAGGGCAAATAAAACCACTGCTGAGGTCGCAAACATGATCCCTGTATAACGTACAGGATACATCCAGAAAACGGCTTGCTCTGCTGTAGCACTAATTGCTGATAATCCTGCGCCACCTGTCCAAAGTACAGCACAGATCATCCAGAATGCAAATGTTTTTGAGGCGCGTAAATGCTGATTCTGTAAACTAAATATAGCCAATGCGCTTGCACCAATCGCACCTGCTAAATTAAGCATGACATACAGTGTATAAATCATGACGACAATATATCCATAGTAAACATAGAGCAAATAAATCGTTTCTTCTTCAAACCTCGCAAACCTATTATAACCTCAATATGTACTTTTTCTGGGTGCAGGTTGTACATAAAATTTTATAGATGCCTTAACTGTTTTCTGGATTAATTTTTCTCAATTTTTCGCGCTGAACCAATAGAATCCCTGTGGTAATAATGGCAATCGCAACCACCATCAATGGCGTGAATGCTTCACCTAGTATCAGAATACCACCAATGCCTGTTACGAGTGGGATAATATAGGTCACCATTGAGGCAGAAATCGCTCCAAAACGACTAATTGTATATAGTTGCACCAAGAAGCCACTGAATGTCCCTACAAATGCAGCGTATAGCACTGCAAAAATCCCATTCATATCAACATTGCTGAGGTCAAATCCAACGAAAATGACGGTTACAGGAACAACGGTTAGTGTGGCAACCCACATCCGAATACTAGCTGTATCAAAGCTATCATACCCTTGCAATTGTTGACGAGCATAAATCGTCATGATACTCCCTGATAAAATCGCTGTGCTTGCAAAGAGATACCCCAACGGATTGGGCGAGACATTGGGCAGACCATTTTCTCCTGCGATGGCTAATAACACAGCCCCACTGAGTGCAAAGCCAATGCCTAACCATTGTCGGATACCTAAGCGTTCCTCTGGTAGTACAAAATGAGCAATCGCTGAGGTAATGGCTGGTGATGATGTAATCAGAATCGCAACCAATCCACTGGAGAGAAATTGCAAAGCGGAAACAATGCCTACTAAGTTAACAGCCGTACCAAATACCCCATAGAGTGCTGCCCGACCCCATAAACCACGATCACGCGGGATGCTGCGCTGTGAAAAAAGATAAATCAGAACATGGGCGCTACTGGCAAGCAATAAGCGAAAGCTGATGTAATTGAGTGGATGGAATTGTCCTACACTGAAACGTGATGCAATGAGTGTCGAGCCAAATAAGAAACCTGTCAGCAAGACGAACGGTAGGGCTTTGATTGTCATGGAAATCACAGTCTGAAATGGTCATCAGCGACGCAGTATAACCGAGAATAGATGGTATCATAAGGCGAAAACTGCCAAGCTAGGCTGCACCTTGCTAAACCTTGAAAAAC
Source organism: Phototrophicaceae bacterium (assembly GCA_049680565.1). GTDB lineage: Bacteria > Chloroflexota > Anaerolineae > Aggregatilineales > Phototrophicaceae > JAUZRW01. The sequence continues at coordinate 1,684 of JBAUIA010000267.1, read as the reverse complement.
TCATCACAATTATTTAACCAAGACACGTTACAATAGAGCTTATTAGAACATGCTAGGAGATTATTGATGCAAAATAGAATTTTTTATGTTGTAGCTTGCTTGATGCTGTTAATCAGCAGTGTAAGCGCACAAGATGATATGACGACCTTAACTTTATTGCATACCTCAAATGTGATTGATGCACATCAAATTGATGGTGATGACATTGGGGGAACAGCCCGTGTTGCAACCTTAATCGCAGCAGCACGCGCCAATAATGATAATGTTTTATTGTTGGATGGTGGTGATCGCTTTATTGACCCAACTGCTTTTGAACGTAATGCTGAATTGATGAACGAACTGGGTTACAACGCTATGGCGATGGGTAATCATGAATTTAATGGCGGTAATGTGGGTGTTCTTAATTTCCTAGAAGCGCTCGATTTCCCATTAGTGGCAGCCAATATTGATTTTAGCAATTCACCGATTCTGGCAGATCGGATTTCTGCCTATGTAACTGTCGATATTAACGGTAATCAAGTGGGCGTTATTGGGCTTGCTAACGAAGAAACACCGACCTTATCACGCCCCGGCTCCGATTTGATCTTCCTTGATGATGAAGCATTCGTAACCCAACAAGCAGTGGATGAACTCACGGCAATGGGGATCAATATCATCGTATTGATTGCTCATCGTGAAGCCAATGAAAATGCTGTTTTGGCATCTACCATTAGTGGCGTTGATGTCATCGTCGGCGGTAGTGATAATGCGCTGCTCAGTAATTCTGCTGAGGATGCTGATTTTAACTATCCGATAGAAACCCAAAGCCTCACAGGTGAACCTGTCTTGATTGTACAAACTCCCGAAGGCAATCGTTACTTTGGGCAATTATCGCTGACTTTTGATAGCAATGGGGTCTTAGAGACTTGGTCAGGGGATACGATTTTGCTAGATGATAGCATCGTTGCGGATGAAGCCTTCGCAACTTTGATTACAGAATTATTTGAGGCTGAGGTGGTTGCTGCGGTTGATATTGGCGAAACTGCTATTGACCTCATTGGTGGTGATCCTTGCCGTGAAGAAGAATGCACGATGGGTAACCTCATTACGGATGCAATCCGCGCGGATACAGGCGTAGATGTTGCCATCTATAATAGTGGAGGGATGCGTGCCAGTGTGCCTGCTGGTGTCGTCACCGATCAACAACTTGCGCTCGTTTTACCATTCCCAAATACAATTGCGACGCTTGAATTACGTGGACGCGACCTGATTGCAGCGTTAGAACATGGGGTATCACTCGGTGGGGATGCGTCAGTGCGTGGCTCAGGGCGATTTTTACAAGTTTCTGGGATGCGTTATAGCTGGAATCCGACAAGCCCCGTTGGAAGTCGTATCGAAAGTGTCGAAATTTTAGCTGAGGATGGCACATATATTGCAATCGAATCGGAGACAATTTATTCGATTGCAACCAATGATTTTATCCGCCAAGGGGGTGATGATTTCAGTGTACTTGATTCTAATGCGATTGACCCCTTCGATTTCGGATTTATCGTTCGTGATGTGTTGACAGATTATATCGCTACCAATAGCCCCGTAATGCCAGAAGTTGACGGGCGTATCACGCGTTTAGGGTCATAAGCTGTAAGTGCATCAATTCGTGAGGCATTACGCTAATTGTGATGTCTCACGATGCTATTTTTGTTCC
>JBAUIA010000266.1:0-13665 GCA_049680565.1 Phototrophicaceae bacterium | reverse complement strand
GCTGTTGCTGTCATCAAAATAATGATGAACGATGCCCCTTGAATCACAGCAAAATCACGCGTTAGGATATTTTGATAGATGATGAAACCCATCCCTTGGTAACTAAACACACGCTCAACGAGAACTTGACCACTGACGAGTGTCCCAAGCGTAATCGCAAATGCTGTAATCTGTGGCAGAATGGCATTACGCACCATATACCGATACAGAATGTACATAGGCTTTAAGCCTTTAGCGCGTGCAAGGTTGACATAATCTTCCCCTTGTACTGTTATCATCATGCCACGCATCCCTAATGCCCAATAGCCAAAACTAACTAAAATAATTGATAAGGCTGGTAGTGTTCCATGAACAATAACACTCCAAATAAATTCTAAATTGAGACCGGGTGTTACATCCAGAGAATAGGCATTTTGGGCAGGTAATATATTGAATGTAAATGCAAATATATATAACAAAAAGAGTGCAGAGAGTATCGTCGGAATCGATGTAAAAATCATGCCAAAAGGGATCAAGTATTTAAATAGCTGTGGTGTCTTTGCCCAGACCATAATTGCGCCCAAGAAATTCCCCAGCAAAAACGTGATGACCATCGCCAGCAATAGCAAGCCAACTGTCCATGGCAGTGCATTAGCAATAATTGTATTAACAGGTGTTGGGAAGCTCGATATGGATAGCCCTAAATCAAAGCGTAGCAAGCCCCATAGATAGCTAAAATATTGCACATATAATGGCTTATCTAAGCCAAAACGTGCGCGAAACTCTTCAATTATTTGGTCTGCGCCTTCAACATTTGCCCCAGCACTCGCCATTTCTCCAACCATAATATCAATCGGATCACCCGGTGCTAAACGCGGAACAATCCAGATAATTGTTGCAGCGAACCAAACCGTTAACAACCAGATACCGAGCCGTCGTAATAAATAATTAAGTGGTATTCTACTCATAAACGCCTCTTTAAATAATAAATCTAAGTTTGCATGGAATGGGGCGCAACTAAGGTTGCACCCCCTAAGCAATGTTATGACTTAACCTGCTTTGGTCAAGTTATGGATGATTTGGTGGGTGTGATTCCACCAAAATGCTGGATGGTTATAGTTATTTTCGGCAGTAGGCCAACCTTCCCAGTAAGTGGTATTGAATGGCAACAATTTGGTTGCTTGTACTAAGGGAATAATCGGTGTTTCGGCTTCAATATAGCTATAGGCTTCTGCTACAAGTCCAGAAATTTGTGGATCATCAAGTGATAGTGTACCGATTTCTGCAACAATCGTTGAGAATGCGTCATGACCTTCACCTGACCATAGACCTGTATTATTGAAACGACCTTCAGTACCATAGCGTGATAATGAAGCATAAGGTTCATTCACTGAGCCACATGCCAACCAACCATAAGCAACTTGATAGTCGCTTTCAGGTGCTGCTGAACCCCAGAATGTACCATTATCAACTTGGCGCGAGAAGGCATCAATTCCTGCTGCGATCAATTGTTCAACAATGATTTCAACGGTACTGGTGTATTCAGTACTTGCATTGTTGACGAGAATTTCGAGTGAGAGTTCTTCGCCATCTTTTTCGTAGAAGCCTGCATTATTGAGTACATACCCTTCTGCTTCGATTAATGCTTGTGCGCTTGCAACATCCGCATTAATTGGTGCAGTATAGCCAGCTTCGACAATTGCATTGATGAACGGTTCCATTGAGCCATATTCAACAAATAGTGAGCGTGATGGAATGGTTGTCCCTTCGTAAGCAAAGTCTACAATTTCTTGACGATCAATAATCAAGCTGAGGGCTTGGCGCATGTTGATACTATCCCACGGAGCAACGGTGGTGTTAATGTCTAATTGACGTGGGCATGGATCTGACCATGAGTATGGTAACTGGCTTTCCCATGCGATCACATTCGGGTTACGGGCTTGAATCGCTTCAAAAGCTGCTAATGTTACACTATTTGCTGCATCTGTATCATTATTCGCCATCAATTGAACGCGATTATCTTCACTACTGACAGAAAGCCAGATTAAGCGCAACGGTTCTGGTAAATCATTGAAGCCTGCTTCAACACCCCACCAGCTATCATCACGATCCCATACCCAACGGTTGGTTTCACTGCTGGTTAGGGTATATGGACCTGTGCCAATTGGCATACTACCGTCATCTGCAAAGAAGGTGAATGTTAGAGGATCTTGATCTGCCCAGATATGTTCAGGCATGATGAGAATGCTGTTGGTACTACGCACTGAGAAAAAATCCAGTTGGAAACGTGGATTTGGGGCTGTCAAAGTGAATTCAACAGTAAGATCATCGACTTTTTCAACACTAGCAACAACGCCAGCAATACCTTCTGAACCGGGGAGCGTACTACCCTCTTCTGAAATGAGCATGTTGATTGTATAGACGACATCATCCGCATTGAAGGCTTCACCATCTGACCATGTTACGCCTTCACGTAAGGTCAGTGTCCACATATCAAGTGTGTCATTTGATTCCATGCTTAAACCTAGCCATGGATCAATTGCACCTGATTCATAATTTAAGATGAAAAGCGGTTCCCACATGGATTGATGTGCACCATTCCCACGTAAGTTGCGTCCTTCTGATGTGAATGGATTGAAGTTTTCAGCATCAGTGGCGGTACGGTCATAATCAAAGATGACAGTATCTTCACGTGCGACATCATTTTGTGCAAAAACAGCCATGTTGAAGAGACTCAACATTGCCAAAACAACTACGATAAATATAAAACGTTTATTCATTGGTTCTTCTCCATAAAAATAAATATGATATGCTCTATGCTTCGTGGTTACAAAGTAAGCGTTAACTGCTGAGACGGCTAATCTTTTTGCGTTATATGCTTCTTTTGTGACCACATCCTACATCTATAAGAATTGCAGCGATACAATGTTCCTTTCACTCATCGGATAAAGGTTGATTCACTACGATAGGTGTCGATGTCGACATCCGTATCTGCAAGCGAGTGGGAACGGTAATATGCTGATGATTCTTGGTACTACCATCTAACCGTTCCAATAAAATTTTGGCAGCTTCGACCCCTATTTGATGTGCATTCTGTGATGCAGTTGTGAGGGGTGTATCTAAGTAAGCTGCTAAGCTGAGATCATCAAAGCCGACAACAGAAATATCTTGTGGGACATTTAATCCCATTGTACGAATTGCTCTCATAGTTAAAATTGCGAGCGCATCATTAACACAGATAATCGCTGTTGGCTTGGGATTGGTTTCTTCAATGAGGCGTGTTATTTGTTGGTTGAAAATTGCATCTTCATCGTCCAATAACTGAAAAATATCAGTTTCGTAGAACTCATCACGGTTGGGTGAATTAACTTTCCAAACGTCATAATGATAAAGATTATGTGCTTCGATGATGGACTTATATGTGCTATAACGTTCATCTACAGGATACAGATTATCTGTATTATGTTTGAGATAGACAATATGGTCATGTCCAAGTTCAATGAGATGCTCCATGAGTGCTTGTGTCCCACCACGGTTATCGCATCCCACGAAATCTGTAAGGACACCATCAACAAAGCGATCAATATAGACGATTGGAATATTCCGTGCTTGATACTCACGCAGGATTGCACGTTGCCCTTCTGTAATATTAGCATTTGCCCATAAGACTAGACCCCTAATATTATCGTGCAATAATTGCTCTAAAACGCTGACTTCTTCCTCATTATTTTCAGCATTGCTGAAAATAATGTTGTAGCCTTCAGACCGTAGTTCTGTTTCGACACTACTTAGAAGTACACGATGAATTTCGTTGTGAAAACTGCGCGTCACATATCCAATAAAACCTGTATTGATATGTTCGGTCGGGTTATAAGATACGAATGTACCACGCCCTGCTGCACGCGTGATTAACCCTTCGACTTCTATTTTTTGAAGTGCGATACGGACTGTACTCCGACTTATTTCGAGGTGTTGAGCGAGTTGGGGTTCGCTGGGGATTCGGTCACCTTGTTGCCAACGTCCTGATACAATCAATTGGCGTAATGTATTATGCAACTGTACATGCAGTGCAATGTAACTATCGTGATCGAGCTTAATTGCTGACAATTTGGATGACATAAATAATCTTTTATGGTAAATGAAATAATTCATTTGATTGTATATACAGGTTGGGACATTTGTCAAGTTTTGGGTTCCGGGAGGTGTATCGAAGTCGGTTGAAATAGAAAAAGACGTGAAAACCAATTAAAGTTTAGCTACTACAGAAAAACAAATTGGAGTCACGTCATGGAAGCAAAGATAAATCAAAGTGGTGAAGTAATCAAATCATTTCTATCGGAATTACAGAAGGATCTGTCAAAAGAGATATGCCGTGTAATTGAGAAGCAATTGGAAGCAGATGTCACGGCATGGTTATATCGGGATTATCATGAACGCAAAGCAAAGGTGAAGCGTCATAGTCAAGCAGTGTGCCAGAGTTGCGGAAGTGTAGAAGCAAGTGACTTTATGCGAAACGGTCATCGCAAACGCCAACTAGTGACGAAACGGTTCTGTTGCAAGAATTTAAAGAGACCGTGAACAGGTGTGAGGGAAGCAGTCAAGCAGTCTCAGTGTTAAGCAGTGAGACCAAATGGTCGCTCAATGAACTGGTTTTGTGCTAGGATATCGTGTTTGTCCGCTAGATTGACCTGTCCTTTCCGTATCATGTTTATGGCTTCGTATCCTTGCAAGGTTCGCCAAGCTGTGACATACGAGAAGAACTGGTCTATCCTCATTTTTTTTGGATTAAGAGTTACTATGCGGCATAGCTGGCAGGACAGTTGTAATCAATGCCCGAATGCAGGCGTTGGAAATGAGCCAAACACAAGACCATGTCGAACTTTATGTTTGATAAATAGATGAGCCTGCTCAATAAAATTATTTTCCGCCATCAATTGATAAGGTTTGCCCTGTGATCCATCCTGAGAAATCTGATGCTAGAAACATTACACCATTGGCAATGTCATCGGGTGTGCCTAATCGCTTGAGTGCAATATTATTAAGGAGTGCTTTTTGTCCCTCTTCCCCATAAGATTGCCATTGTTTTTCGGTCGAGGGATTTGAAAGTACAAAACCAGGGGCGATACAATTAACCGTAATGCCCCATTCCCCTAATTCATGTGCCAGTTGACGGGTAAGACCAATCTGAGCAGCTTTTGCGGAAGCATATGCTTGAATGCCTGTTAAGCTAACGCCTAGCCCTGCTCCACTTGAGATATTGATAATACGACCAAACTTATGCTGCTTCATCACGGATGCGACTGCCTGAGAAAAATAAAATGGGGCGCGAGCATTCACTTTAAAAATTGAATCCCATTCCTCTTCTGAGACTGTTTCTAGTGGCTTACCAATTTGCCCAAGAACACCACCCGCGTTATTGACGACAATATGAATTTGTTGTTCTTGATCGAGGATTTCATCGACAAAGTCATAAACAGACTGTCGCTCCTGTACATCTACAACTTTTCCATAGCATTTACCGTCATAGGTTTCACATAATTCAAGCGTCACTTCAAGCTCATCTTTGAGGATATCACAGGCATATACAGTAGCTCCCCTACTGGCAAAGGCTTGGCTTATTGCACGTCCAATACCATGTGCTGCCCCTGTGACAATTACAACGTAGCCATCAAAAGTAATATTCATTAAAGCCTCTTAAAATTGAGAGATCGTGTTGAATAAGCCGTATATTATGTCTGCGAAAGCGTGTTCATAAGCAGATTATAACAATCGCCGTAAAAACGAGTTTCTATGACTGTCACAAATCAAATTGCCTATGATTGTCCAAATTCTTCCATGATTTGTGCGGCATATTTGATACCTTGAATATAGTGTCCAATACGAATATTTTCGTCAGGCGCATGAAGATTGGCACCCGCAGATGCGAACCCAGTTAATACACAAGGTATCCAGACATGCTTCAAGATTGTGCCTTCAGCAGATACACCGTTTACGATGGGTGCTTGTCCGTAAAGTTTCGTCGCAGCTTTGATGATTGCCTGTGCCATCGGCTCTTTTACCGAAATCTTGTAAGGTGGTTCAGCAGATGCTTCAAAATTAATCTCAATATGTTCAAATCCATGTTTATCGAGATGCTTGCGTAATTTTTCCATCGCTGCCTGTGGGTCAAGATGTGGCGGAAGGCGGAAATCCATCTTGGCACGCGCTTCATTGGGTACGATTGTCTTTGAACCAGCGCCTGTATAACCCCCAACAATTCCTGCGATATTTGCTGTTGGTTCATAAGCACGCGCTTTGAGCGCATCTAAGCCATCACGCCCCAGAGCAAATTGTTCAATGCCCCATTCACGCTTCATGTCATCAAGATCAATCCGCGAGAGTTTATCCGCCATAATTTCGTCGTCTTCCTCTAGTAATTTATAGAGTCCGTCGTACCAACCTTCAACGAGGATATGTCGGTTTTCATCCATAAGGCTATTCAACATACGGACTAAGTCCCATATTGGCGAAGGTAATAAGGGAAAATTCAAGGAATGAATATCTGCATTTGCGCCTTTAACGACAAATTCTGCGAATAAGACTGATTTGAGACCAAGGTCTATATCGGGTAAATCAGTGCTACTATCAACAGGTCCATCGAGACAGTGCATCCCATCAGCTTCTAATAAGGCTGTGTTTTTCTCGACCCAAGGACCGAGATGTACACTGCCAATTTCTTCTTCACCCTCGATGATGAACTTGAGATTGACAGGCAACTCACCCCGTACTTGCATAAAGGCTTTTGCTGCTTTGTTGAATGCTAAAATGCCACTTTTATTATCAGAACAACCACGCCCGTACATCACACCATCAACAATTTTGGCTGACCAAGGACCATCATGTGTCCAAGCATCTAGTGGCTCTGGAGGTTGAACATCATAATGCGAGTAACATAGCATGGTCTTTTCAGATTTTGATGTGGTCATATGTCCTGTGATGACAGGTGGACCACCTTCTAATTCATGTGAATGAGCATCCAGACCATCTTTGTGCATCATATTCAGCACAATGTCAGCACATTCCTCTAGTCCAATATTTTGTGCTGATATACTGGGTTGCTGGACAAGTGTTTGTAGATCAGCAATGTATTCATCGGCATTGGCATCAATATAATCAAAAATATCTTGCATATCATCCATGTTCTATTCTCCTGACCGTATAGCTTCTGACATTGCCCAAGCATCTAATCGCTCACCACTGATACCCGAAGCATCTTGCTGTGCGAGTTGGATAAAAGCGGGTGTCAATAATATGGGATCAACCCATTTTTGTTTGAGTTCATCGGGATAATTTTGTTCGGACATTGGTGTGTGCATGTACATACCGGGTGTAATGGTATTGACGGCAATATTGCGCGATTTGCCTTCTATCGCCAAAGATTTCATCAATCCTTCAAGACCATGTTTCGCCGTGCAATAAGCTGTTTCGTCTTCAAAGCCCTTAATCCCTGATTGTGAGGATACAAAGACGATACTCCCCTGCCCGACATCAGTCATACCCTGCCAAACTGATTTTGATAATTGGAAGGCAGCTTGAATCCCGACATTGACTGTTAACAACCATTCATCGAGAGTGACATCCAGTAAAGAGCGAGGTTTCAAGATCGCAGCATTATGAACAACGACTCGTGGTGTGCCAAATTGCTCAAGTGCTTTGTCGATTGCTGATTGTGTTGCTTCAGCTTGAGATAAATCAACAGTACACACCAGTGTTTCGGTATCTAATTCTTCGGCAACGGTATTAAGTTGCTCTGCATCAATATCCATGAGGGCAAGTTTCATGCCCTCTGAAGCATAGGCTTTGGCAATAGCATAGCCTAATCCTTGTGCTGCACCAGTCACAATTGCAAATTTCCCCTGCAAGGACTCACTCATGCGAGTAATCCAGCAACAAATTCTTTGAAGCGTTCTAGACCTGTTTCAAATTCTGGTGAGCCTTTGGTTAATGCCCCACGAATGAAGCCTTCACCTGCACCACCACCGATTGTTCCGGGTTGGAAAACTAGACGAGCTTCTTCACGGGCGCGGTTGACAAATTCTTGACTGCTCATGCCTGTTGGACGAATATCAATGAAAACATAGTATGCACCTTGCGGCTTACTATAAGGTAATCCTATTTCATCGAGTGTTGCCATCCATAACTTACGCCGACGGTCATATTCTGCGAGTTTTTCGCTGAACCAATCACGCGGTTTTTGCATGACAGCTAATCCGCCATATTGCGTGATAGAATTCGCGCAAACCATCATGGCATGATGGAAAGGTAACATCATCTCGATAAGCGGTGCAGGGGCTGCGATATAGCCTAAGCGCAAACCTGTCATCCCGAAACTTTTGGAGAAACTGTTAATCGTGATTGTGCGCTCTGCCATATCAGGCAAGGTCGCCATACTGATATGTTTGTGGTCATCGTAAACATAGTATTCATAAATTTCATCAGATACGACGATTAAATCGCGTCGTTTGGCTAATTCAGCGATTTCAAGTAAGGTGGATTCTGGTAACACAGTCCCTGTTGGATTATTAGGTGTCACGATAATGAGCGCTTTTGTTTTCTCTGTAATCGCTGCTTCAAGGTCAGCGACATCAATCGTAAAATTAGATTCGATTGTCGTTGCGACAGGTATCAGTGTGCCACCGAGAACCTGTGCATCACGCGAGTATTCATCATAATGGGGTGACGGTGTAATGACGTTATCGCCATCATCCATCAAGGTCATCAATGTGACCATCAAGGCTTCTTGAGCGCCAGATGTCACGATAAGTTGTGTTGCTGGGTCGATTTCAATGCCATTTTCGGATTTGAGCTTATCTGCTATTGCTTGGCGTAATTCAGGAATCCCTGTCCATGTTGTGTATTGAATGCGCCCGCTCGATAAGGCTTCTTGCATGGCATCTATAACATAAGATGGCGGTAAAAAGTCGGGCGTGCCACTGCCTAAATTAATTAATCCCGGAAGTGGTACAGAGGTCTGTTTACCCAATGACCCCATTAAGCGTTGCGCGCGTTGTGAAATATAATTCTCGTAATTCATCGTTTCTCCTGTTATGTGAGATCAATCCAGCGACGTTCTTCTGAACTTCGGCGTACTGCATCCATAACCTGCTGTGTTTTTAAGCCATCTTCAAAAGTCGCGCCTTCATTCAAGCTACGTCCATCACGGATAGCCGATGCTAATTCTTCCATGAGCGCGACAAACGATACATTCCAGATACCTTTGCCAATGCCATCCAAACTCGCATTGGGGTCTGTTTCGCTAATGTCTTCAAAGTCTTCATCCGCTTTTGCCAGCATCAATTTTTCATCATTATTGGAAAGCAGGATTGTGCCTTCACTTCCAAAAATTTGTGTGTGATTGCCATAACTATGACGGGCTGCCCCACTGATGAAGATATCCACAATTGCATCATTTTTCATCTGGAGTGTGAAATTACACTGGTCGTCTGCGGTTGCTGTCCAAGCATTACCTGTATCTTTTCCGATACGGTCAGGGACGATTGTTCGCATTTGCCCACTGACCGAGGCGACATCACCTAACCAGAAACGAATCAGGTCAATTTGATGCGAGCCGTTTGCACCGAGTCGTCCACCGCCTTCAGATTCGAGTGACCACCAATCATTTTCGACACGGGAGGCAGGGTCGCCCATCGAAGCCGATACATTCAGAATGTTGACATGGCGAACATCACCAATAGCACCATTCTCAATCAGTTCTTTAACTTTGCGTCGATTGGGATTGAAGCGTAACTCATGCCCCATGATGTGCAATCTGCCCTCTTCTTCGGCAGTTTTGAACATCTGCATGGATTCTTCGCTGTTCATCGCCATCGGTTTTTCACAGAGAACGTGTGCGCCAGCTTTGAGGGCAGCGAGTGCCATCGGTGCATGATATTTAACTGGCGTTGCAATACAAACGAGGTCAAATTGGTGTTCTGATAGCATTTTCTCCCAATCATCATAGACATTGGGGATATTAAATTGATCGGCTGCAGATTGTGCGCTTGACATACGGGCGCTTGCAATCGCTGTTAATTCAACATCATCAATGGTTGCAAGCGCAGGGAGATAGGCGGCTTTTGCAAAACTCGCGCCGATTGTGCCAACACGGATAGTCATCGTCATTGCTCCTTAGATTAAACCACGTTCGCGTAAAGCATCACCGACAGCTTGAAGATTTTCTAATGTTGCTTCTGAATAATTGCGCGAAATCATAACGCCACTACCGCCACCTTCAAAACCAGCATGAACACCTTCTTTAATTTCTTGAGGCGTAATTTCTTTGCTAACACCGTTATGCCCCACTCCAACACCAATACCGGGATACACTTTTTTGCCAGTTTGTTCAATCAGGCGTGCTGTCCATTTCTTGATGTATTCGGGACCAAAACCAGCTAAAGCTGATTCTTCACGCGGAGACACAAAACCATCAAAGCCTAAAATTGTCGAAAGCGCGTTAAAAGCCCCATCTGGTGTAGCATCCGCTAATACACCTTTTTGCCAAGAATCTGAAAATCCAGCGAAACGTGCGCCAGCAGGTGTATGATACAGAACTGGTTTGAACCAATCGGCATAAGGACCAAATTCTGATTGGTCATATTGAGCGCGGAGATAAGGGTTATACGTGTTGATTAACTGCCAGATACCCAGCCCAACTTCAAGCGATGGATCATAAAATTTGACCAAGCCAGCTATTTCACGATAAAACGTGTGATGACTATCGAGCCACATCTTTTCCCACAGCAAGACTTCTGGATGATGCAGTAATTGGCGCAACAAAACGATAAAAACCCCTTCTTCGGGTTTATCACCAGCTTTAACCGCTTGTAAGAAAGCATCAATTTTGCGGTAGCCTTCGATTGCGCGTTGGACATCAATACCGCGAGCGCGTGCTTCTGCGATATAATATTGATCGAAACCTGTTGAGCTATCGCCTCTAAAAATATCCATCAATGGACTTTGGCGTTCAATGCCCCATAAGATACCCGATAAATCATGATTATTAAGCCAATCACTATAAATCGAATGCCACCATGTTTTATAATCAGGATTGAGCATTGATGGACGGGTTGCTATGCGTCCCATATGATCGCGGTCTAAGAAATGTTCAAAGCCCGGTTGCCATATTGAGCGAATCGCAGAACTGGAAGTTTCACAATAATAGGTATAGCACTTGATTCCGCGTTTACGGGCAGCAGGAATAACATCTGCTAGCGTATCAAAACCTTTGGTTAAGGGATCGGGGGCATCAAAGCGATCCATGAATGATTTTTTGAAGTAGCGCGGGTCAGGTTCATAAAAAGCGCCACCCTTCAAATCATCTGGTTCTTGTACACCATGATCGGGGAAGCCAAAAGCAGCACGTCCCGTATTGCCGATACTCCAAGAGAGTGCAGAAATTAAAATAGCGTTAACACCAGCTTTTTCCTGCAAAATATCAAGAACTTCTTCTACACCTTCATCTACAAAGCTGATAGCACCAATCTGGATGCCAACAAATGGGTCAGTCATAAAACACCTTTATAAGTTAAATATTTAAGTTTAAACACTGCCACGTAAGCGTGGGTCTAAGAAATCGCGTAGCCAATCTCCCAATAAATTGAGTGATAGCACGGTTATCATGATGGCGATCCCCGGGAAAACAGCCAACCACCATTTACCGCCGATGAGTTGGTCACGACTTTCTGCTAACATTGCACCCCATGATGGCACGCTTGCAGGGACACCTAATCCTAAAAATGAGAGGGATGCTTCTGCGAGGATGACGCTTGCGATATTAAATGATGCAATCACGATGAGCGGTGGCAAAATATTAGGCAAAATGCTCTGGAACATGATGCGAATATGACCCATACCAATAGCATGTGCCGCTTCAACATATTCTTTTTCACGTTGATTAATCGTTTCGCCACGCGCAATTCGTGCATATGTCACCCATTGCCCAATACCGAGTACGAGTATCAAGTTCAATACACCTTGCCCCAATACAACTAACACCATAATGGCGAGCAATATGAATGGAAACGCAAGCTGAATATCGGCAAGGCGCATGATAATATCGTCAATGCGTCCCCCAAAATAACCTGACACCAAACCGAGGCATGTTCCCATCGTGCCACCGATAGCTACGGCAACGAAACCGACTGAAATTGAAATACGTGCGCCATAAATTAAACGGGATAAGACATCTCGTCCAAGCGCATCTGTGCCGAGTAAAAATTCGATACTGCCATCTTCCTCGGCAACAAGTGGCGCTTTTAAACGCAAGAGTAAACTTTGACGATTAGGGTCTTTCGGTGCAATCGAAGGACCAATAAGTGCAATCAAAATCATCGTTCCTAGCAGAATAACCGCGACGAGTGGCCATTTTGCTTTGACCAAACTATGCGCGGCTCTTGTCCATACGGATGGCGTTGCTTGCAGAACGGCAATAGATGGACCGTCTAACTTTTTATCTTTTTGTCTTAGAGTGTCAGTCATAATTATTCAAGCCGTACTTTTGGATTTAGTTGAGCGTATAAGATGTCAACGATTAGATTAAGTCCAACAAACAAAAATGAGAACATCACAACTGCTGCTTGTACAACAGGAATATCTCGTTGGTTGATGGAATTAAATACGAGGCGACCCACACCGGGCCACGAAAATACAGTTTCAACCACAACTACCCCACTGAGCAAGAAGCCGAATTCTAGACCTAAAATCGTCACAACAGGAATTAAGGCATTGCGAAAGGCATGTCTAATCACAACTGATGATTCAGCTAACCCTTTAGCACGGGCTGTCCGCACGTAATCTTGATTCAAGACTTCTAACATCGCGGATCGTACTAAACGCGCATTTCGTGAGAGCGAGAATACCGCAATGGTGATCCCCGGCATAATAAGATGTTGTATCGCATTCGGTAGATTCTCGAAAGCAAGTTGTGCATCGCCATTGAGTAAGGGTTTCAGGACAGGGATATGCCCAGAAATAGGTAGCCAGCGCAATTGCAATCCAACAACAAGAATCAACATAATCCCAAGCCAGAAACTTGGCATAGATTGCCCAAAAATAGCGAATAGCATCACACCCCCATCAACAGAAGTCCCGCGTCTTAATGCTGAAATAATGCCAATCGGTATCGCTAAGGTAATTGCTAAAAACATTGCAAATAAAGTGAGTTCGATCGTTGCTGGTAAGCGATCAAAGACTATTTGAAGAGCGGGTGTTTTTGTTCGTAACGAATTACCAAAATCTCCTTGAACCATCCGACCCATAAAGTTGAAATATTGCACAGGAAGCGGTTTGTCAAACCCGAGACGTGCGCGTATTTCTGTAATTTCATCATCTGTCGCACGGTTACTAATGTATAGGTAGGTCGGGTCACCTGCTAAATGTAGGCTTAAAAATGTCACAAGGGTTACCCCAAATATGACAATAACAGATTGTAATAATCGGCGGATCAGGTATCTAGTCATAAGTATTTAATACTCCGAAGAAAAGGGTACAGACACAATGCCTGTACCCAATTTTTAAATGACTTACTGTTTAGCGTAAGGTAGCATCACGAACATATAGCTTTTCGTCACGACGACCATCCCATTCAATACGGGAGCTAACGCCATAGAAATCTGGTTGGAAGTAAAGCATCAACCAAGGTGGATCATT
>JBAUIA010000265.1:0-7346 GCA_049680565.1 Phototrophicaceae bacterium | reverse complement strand
CAGCGTAAGTAGAATAAATAACAGGTATTTCCGCAATGAATGTTGACATATCGTTCTCCAAAAAATTTATTCGTCAAAAATGATTTGATAATTGTCAGCATCATCTTCGATAAACTTGAGTAGTTTTTCACCGTCAACCCTAATCGCATCTTTGGCATCTGATGAAATGGGTTCAAACAGGCTAATGCGTAAAATTGCATCATCTTTATTGCGCTCCGTTTTCCATGTTGCAGCAACAAAGCCATCAATGAGGATTGTTGCTAGTACACGCGCAGCCGATAAAAACACTTTTTTATGATGCTCATCGGGCAAAATATGATCGCGGTCTTTATAGGAAATAACCGCATTATCGTATTCAGGTAGGAAGATAATCGGAACAGGGGCATCTTCCGAGATAATTTCCGCATCGGGTAAATCATATAAAGTGCGCCCATTGGTAGGATGCTCATAGAGGATAAATTCATCTTGCCATGCTTCGATGGTTTTCTTAAGATTGGTGATACCAACAAAGGCTTGAAAATCCATCACACTGGCAGGAGCAAAAGCAGCTATATATTGCTTGAATAGCGCTTTGAGGTCAGCATCAGCAAACGTTTTTTTGGCTGGTACATAGGTTGCGCGTGTACCAGTCCCCCATGTGCCCGCAGGAGGCACTTGCACCAAGGGTAAGTAAGTTCGGACAGCATAGGCTAAAGCATCAGGATTCACATCAGGGATGATGGTTGCTAAGTAGGCTTTTAATTCGCCTGTCGAACGGGCTTCTTGTGTCAGATAAGGTTCGGCAGCCGTGATGACAGTCTCAATATCAATTTGCTTGCGATCTTTGCCAAAAAATGAACGATAGGCTTTTTCGAGTGCTGGTTGAATTGTTACTTGAATATGTTGGTGCATTTCTGTGGTGACAAGATGCAAGGTTGAGCGCATCATGGCAGCGCGTACCACCTCATGCGTTTCTATTAAGGTTGTAAGATCAGCTTTCTCAAAATTTTGGAGGCGTACCCATAAACCAATATAGGGCGGATTCGGAATTTGCGATTGTAAGCCAATTAGATGGTCAATGGCTTGCTTAATCGGCATATCATGGCGCTTGAGTAATAATTGACGGTCTAAGGTTGTGCGGTTTAAAGATTTTAGTGATAGTGTGCGATTTGGCATCACTCAGTCTCCATGCAATTGTTATAGTGTCTTGAGGGCTTCTTTAGCTGCCCAGTAGCCCCCCATACCATGTACACCACCGCCCGGTGGCACAGAGGAAGACGCAAGATATAATTTTTTATTGGGCGTGGTATAAGGAGATAAGCGTGTGACAGGTCGTGTGAACAATTGCGCTAAATTTTGCACGCCTGCATTAATATCACCGCCGATATAATTTGGATTATAGTTTTCAAAAGCAACCGTGTTCATTGTATGGCGCTTGAGGATAATATCACGGAAGCCGGGGGCGTAGCGTTCGATTTGAGTGTCAATGACTTCAGTCATATCACGGGTTGAGCCGTGTGGGGCGTGGCAATATGCCCAACACGTATGCTTACTTTCGGGGGCGCGTGTATCATCAAATAAGCTATGTTGTGCCAGTAAGATATACGGTTTTTTAGCATGGATGCCTTCAACTGCAAGGCGTTCAGAATACGCAATTTCGCTAAATGTTCCCCCCAGATGAACTGTTCCAGCGCGTGCAACATCAGGGTTTGCCCAAGGAATCGGCTCACTGAGGGCATAATCTATTTTGAATGCACCTGCGCCATAGGTAAAATTCGCAAGCCGTTTTTTATAAAGTGAGGGCAAGTGATCCTCAGCGATGGTCATTAATGCGCGTGGACTGGTATTAAACAATATTTTCTTGGCAGAGGGCAATTCATCGAGTGATGTCACCTGCCAATTGGTACGAATCTCGCCACCGAGTGATTCAAAGTATGCTGCCATCGCATTGGTGATAGATTGCGACCCTCCTTTTGCAATGCCCCAGCCGACACTATGCGCTAAGAGCAATAACATCATCCCAAAAGCGGTTGTTGCAGGGCTTTCTAAGGCTTGGATTGAATGCCCTGCCATCCCTGCAAACATTGCACGGGTGCGATCTTCTTTGAAAAATAAGTTAGTAAAAGTTGATGCAGGTAAAATGCCGATTGCACCAAATAATCCAAAATGAAGGGGATAACGTGGGATTTTGAGCGGTGCGAGAAAATCATTCAACAATTTATCATCATTGTTGCTCATAGCAGTCAGTAAATGACGATACATATCGGCATCAGCACCTAATGAATTTGCTGTTTTTGTCACATCCCGTTCAACAATAACGGCATCGCCATGTTCCAGTGGATGAGCAGCAGGCGCATCAGGCTGTATCCATTCCAGACCGAATTTTTCAAAATTATGATTTTTAAAAAATGGCGAGGCAATCCCTAGCGGATGTGAGGTTGAGCAAATATCGTGATGAAAATCAGGCAAGGTGAGTTGTGCGGTGCGTGTTCCGCCGCCGATAGTATCTCGTGCTTCGATGACTAGCACACGACACCCTGCTTCGGCTAAGGTGATGGCGGCTGCCAAACCATTGGGACCTGATCCTATGACGATTGCATCGTATGCGGTCATGCTAAGAGATTCTTTCATATCATGGGTCGAATTATCCTCATTATAGCAAGGATTGATAAGGACTTGCTGAGATATAGTGATCTAAATTTATAGCATTTGATAAATTGAAATAATGTTTTTAGTTATTAACGATTTCATTGATAGTTTATTTATAATCAACATTAAAGATGACATATGGTACGAGGCTGATGAGCATAAGTCGTTTATACTAGAAATTAATCAATAATTTTATTCACACACATTTTTGGAGACCTTTATGATTCCGTCTGATCTTGATATTGCACAGAGTGCCAAGCTACAGCATATTAACCAGATTGCCGAGCAACTTGGACTTGACCCTGATACAGATTTAGAGCATTACGGCAAATATATGGCAAAAATAAATTTGAGTGTTCTCGATAAATTTAAAGATCGCCCTGATGGCAAATATATTGATATTACAGCACTCACGCCAACGCCCTTGGGAGAAGGTAAATCAACCACGACAGTTGGTTTAGGGCAAGCGCTCAATCATATTGGCAAAAAAGCAACCGTAACCGTTCGGCAACCGTCGCAAGGACCTACATTTGGTATTAAAGGCGGTGCAGCAGGGGGTGGGTATAGCCAGATTGTGCCGATGGAAAATTTCAATTTGCACCTAACAGGTGATATTCATGCGATTACCGCAGCCCATAATCTAATTTCAGCGATGATTGACGCACATTTGCATCATGGTAACGCCCTCAATCTTGATCCGCATAATATCCCTTGGCGACGGGTGATGGATTTGAATGACCGTGCCTTGCGCAATGTAATTGTAGGGCTTGGCAAAAAGTCGGATGGGATGCCGCGCCAAACAGGATTTGATATTACGGTTGCCTCCGAAATTATGGCAATTTTAGCGTTAACCACATCACTGCAAGATATGCGTGCGCGGATTGGTCGGATGGTGGTTGCATATGATAAAGATAAAAATCCTATTACCGCCGATGATCTACAAGCAGCAGGGGCAGCAACTGTTTTAATGCGTGATGCCATCAAACCGACGCTGATGCAAACACTCGAAAATACGCCTGCGCTGGTTCATGCAGGTCCTTTTGCCAATATTGCACACGGTAATTCATCAATCTTAGCCGATATGATTGCTCTTAAAACCAGTGATTATGTCATCACCGAATCAGGTTTTGGAGCAGATATTGGTGCAGAAAAATTCTTCAATATTAAATGTCGTTATAGTGGTCTCAAGCCTGATGCTGCCGTACTTGTCGTGACGATTCGGGCGCTAAAATCACATACAGGCAAATATAAAATCATCCCCGGACGTGACCTTCCGCCAGAATTAACACAAGAAAATGTTGCCGATGTCGAAGCTGGTGCTGCTAATATGATTCGGCATTTGGAGAATTTACGCAAGTTTGGCATTACGCCTGTTGTCGCTATCAATCGCTTCAGTGATGATACCGAATCTGAAATTCAAGCGGTGAAGGAAATTGCGGTGGCGAGTGGTGCGTTAGGCGCATCGGTGGCTGACCATTGGGCAAATGGCGGTGCTGGCGCATCTGAACTGGCTGAAATGGTCGTTGATGCGACTGAACAAGAGAATAATTTCCAGTTTTTGTATGATGTCAATTTGCCGATTAAAGAGAAAATCGAAATTATCGCTAAAGAAATTTATCGTGCGGATGGTGTTGAGTATGATGCGCTTGCAGAGCGTCAGATTCGCTCATTTGAAAAAGATGGATTTGGTAATCTGCCAATTTGTATGGCGAAAACCCATCTGAGTTTTAGTGCTGATCCTAAGCTAAAAGGCGCACCAACAGGTTTTACTATTCCGATTACGGAAGTACGCGCTTCGGTTGGGGCTGGCTTCATTTATCCATTATGTGGTGATATGCGAACCATGCCCGGTTTGGGGAGTTCCCCTGCTGCGATGAATGTCGATATTGATGACGAGGGTAATGTTATTGGTTTGTTCTGATTTAGATCTATTGGGAGCGTACAGTAACGCTCCCTTTTCATTTTCGCACTAATAACACCCCCTTATATAGCGTAATAAATGACGATTGATGAACTATATCGTATACTAAGAATAAGAATTTTATTTTTTAGGATAAATAGTTATGGTTCAGCAAATTTCGTCAGATCGCATGGTTAAGACGACTTGCCCCTATTGTGGCGTGGGTTGTCAGATGAATTTACAGATCAAAGATGATTTGGTTTATCGGGTTGATGCGCCATTTGATACTGCACCAAACTTTGGCAATTTGTGTGTGAAAGGTCGCTTCGGCTTAGATTTTACTACACACCCACGCCGTTTAAAAACACCCCTCATCAAGCGTGATGGTCAATTTCAGGAAGCCTCTTGGGATGAAGCTCTGAGCTTTATTACTGAAAAACTCGGCACAATTGTCAAGGAAAGTGGTGGCGATAGTGTCGCAACCTATGCCTGTGCCAAAGCCACCAATGAAGATAATTATATTTTCCAGAAATTTGTACGGGCTGTTCTTAAAACCAACAATGTCGATCATTGTGCGCGATTATGCCATGCAGGGAGCGTCACAGGCTTACAATTGGCGATAGGCTCATCGGCAATGAGCAATAGTATCGCTGAAATGGAGCATCTGGATACATTTATCGTCACAGGGAGTAACACCACAGAAACACATCCTGTGATTAGCCTCTCGCTGAAAAAAGCAGTGCGTCAAAATGGCGCAAAACTTATTGTGATTGATCCGCGTCAGATTGAATTAACCGATTTTGCAACGCTGTGGTTACGTCAAAAGCCGGGGACAGATGTTGCGGTTTACAGTGCAATGGCGCATGTAATTGTGACAGAAGAACGCTATGATGTGGATTTTATCGCAGCACGCACTGAGGGTTTCCATGCGTATATTGAATCATTGGAACAGTGTACGCCTGAATGGGCAGAAGCCATTAGTGGTGTCCCTGCTGAGGATATTCGGGCAGCAGCACGCATGATTGCCGATGCTGATAAAACCGCTTTCTATTGGGGGATGGGTATCAGCCAGAGTGTACACGGTACAGATAACGCGCTTTCACTCGCAAACCTCGCCTTGATGACTGGTAATCTGGGTAAAGCTGGTACTGGCTTGAATCCCTTACGGGGGCAAAACAATGTGCAAGGATGCTCCGATAGTGGGGGCTTACCGAATGTCTATACCGCGTATCAGCCTGTCGATGACCCTGATGTGAAACATAAATTTGAAACCGCTTGGCAGACACATTTATCAGATGAAGTCGGCTTAACCGTTACTGAAATGGTGGACGGAGCGCTCACTGGTGAGATTCGGGCAATGGTGGTCATGGGCGAAAACCCCATTATGAGCGAGCCAAATCTCAGCCATGCGAAACATGCCATTGATGCGCTGGATTTATTGGTATGTATTGATATTTTCATGAACGAAACAGGTGAACTTGCCGATGTGATTTTGCCATCAGCGAGTTTTGCAGAAAAAGACGGCACATTCACCAATAGTGATCGTCGGGTACAACGGGTACGACAAGCCTTACCTGCAGTTGGGCAATCGCGTCCTGATTGGCAAATTATGTGTGATCTGGCGTATCGTATGGAAGATTTCCTTGGTGTAGAAGTCAGTGCTGGGTTCAGCTATGGCAATGTCGAGGCGATTTGGAATGAAATGCGGGCGCTCACACCACCTTTCTATGGCATCACCTATGAACGATTAGAGCGTGAAGGCGGTGTTCATTGGCCTTGCCCATCACTTGACCATGCAGGGACACCTTATCTATTTGAAGACGATTTTCCGCGTGGGAAAGGTAAATTTTGGGCGCTGGATTACACATCTGATAGTGAACATCCTGATGAAGAATACAATTATCATCTGACCACAGGGCGCGTGTTGTTCCATTGGCATGGTGGCACAATGACACGGCGCAGTGCGCTGGATAGTGCTTTCCCTGAGCCGATCATCGAAATGCACCCTGATGATGCTCAAAATTTACAGATCATTTCAGGGGATTGGGTGGAAATCACATCACGGCGTGGCAGTATTATTTGTCGGGTATTGGTCACAGGACGCTCGCCCGTTGGGACGATTTTCTTGCCATTCCATTTTGTAGAAGCTGCTGCCAATATCCTCACACTGGATAAAATTGATCCGCGTGCGAAAATTCCTGATTTCAAGATGGCTGCCGTCAAATTACGCAAAGTGGATGCGCCAAAACGTGAGGGTGCAGAGATTGACCTGACAGAACGCGGGGCAATTAAAGACCCAACCCATTATATTCATTGATTTAGCTGATAGTTTTTAGTTTTTAGTTTTTAGAAAGGACTTTGGTGTGCAAGATTATAAGAAATTGCAAATTTGGAAAAGATCACATCAGTTAGTTCTACAAATTTATCGAACTACTGCTGACTTTCCATCAAACGAGAAATATGGATTAATAAGCCAGATTCAAAGATGTGCAGTGTCAATTCCATCTAATATTGCAGAGGGAAGTGGTAGAAATACTAACGCTGACTTTGCTCGATTCTTACATATTGCGATGGGGTCTGCTGCCGAACTAGACTATCAACTACTATTATCCCATGATTTAGGTTTCTTACAATCAGAAATCTATGATGGCTTATCAGATGAATTAACACAAATCCGTAAGATGTTAAATTCTTTTACTCAAAGTCTAAAAACTGACTAATGACTAATGACTAACTACACCCTTGCCATTATCGCTGGCGGAAAAAGTTCCCGAATGGGGACAAATAAAGCATTTATCACATTTGATGGGCAGACGCT
>JBAUIA010000264.1:0-9248 GCA_049680565.1 Phototrophicaceae bacterium | reverse complement strand
GTCTGCGCCCGTCCAGTGGGAGGACATAAAGTCCATCCCCTACACTCTATAAAAACTTTCAGGACATTACATATTTATTTCACCGATTAGAGCAAAACCTGACTTGAATGACGTGCAAAAGTTGCTTAGAAATGTGTGTGATGATCCGTTTTTTCCCACCTTTTCTTTATGATTTGTGCGTCGCTACACTTCAAATATTTTTAATGCGATTGCCTTGCAAGATAGAGTTATCCGCGTCGCATCGTGGTGTGATATTCTTCAAAACCCATTTTTGCCCAAAATGCTTTGCCTTCAGGATTCGATTCTAAGACATCCAAGGTTAAGGCAACATCACTATCAAAATAAACATCAATGATGCGATCAAAAGCTATCTGCCCGATGCCACGCCGACGGTAACTTGGTTGGATGAAGAATTGGCGAATATAAAAACTATCTTGATAAGGATAAAATTCATCCTCAGCACGCCAATACACCAAATACCCAATAATGTGATCTCGATATTCCACAATGACCGCTTCACGATCTCCTGATAACCATGTTTGCATACGGTCAGCTAATTCATCTAGCGACATCGTATTCTGACCACCTTCATCAATAATTAATTGCTGATTCATCTCTGCGAGAATGGCTATATCATCTAATGTTGCAGACCGTAATTGAAGTTCCATCAACATATGCGCTTAATCCTCATTGTTCGGACGTTATACGCACTACTGTACCATATCATCGGATGAAATCCTGTTAGCAAAATCGTACAAATTCATATTTTCGTGCTTGTGCATATGAACGGACATATGAACAGTCATATGCCCCACATTAATGAGAACAAATGAGCTAATCTAAGAAAACATTAGATTAAAGGAGGTTTCTATGGCTTGGACACAACCGAAAACATGGAGCAATGAACCACTCATCGCTGGTGATATGAATACACATATTCGAGATAATTTACTGGCTTTAAAAGACCCTGTCACTGACTCGTATGTGGTAACAGGTACGATCACAACGACTAGTACAACACTTGTTTCAATTTCAGCTAATTTGGAATTTACGATTACGACAACAGGTGGTGATGTGATGGTGGGGATATTTGGGCGTATTCGTGGTGTTACAGGTACGCCTTACTTTGATATTGAGGTTGATGGTGTCGATTACTTTAAAACTGCGAGTGGTGCTAATGAGATGGGTTCGTTTGAAACAAACACTGGCGTGCCGGGGTTTATGGCTTTAATTGAGGGATTACCCGCAGGTAGTCACACATTTAAGTTTAAATTTCGCATTACTGCTGGTACGCTATCAATTTATGCAGGTACTCAAGCATGGGTTCGTGAGGTGTCTTAATGAGAAATTTTAAGATTGAACGTAGCAGTGTCAATATTGAAAAATTGGACGCTGATTTAAGGGTAGCGCTGGGGGCTGCCTATCTCGGTTTAACAGCAGATAGTAATGTTGTGACCATTCATGCGGTGGATAGTATATCAGATGCTCAAATACAGCAAGGACGAGCGATTGTCGGTAGTCATGATGTAGATAGCTTGACGAGTGAACAGCAAGCCAAGCAAGATATTCAAGTTGAAATTGCGACACTCAAACAAAGCATCGGCAATATCAATAGCTTAACTGTGACCGAAGCGACGACTGCCATTAAATTGTTGTATAAAGTCCTGCAATTGAACGACTTAATATAATATCAGTTTTGGATAACATAGAGATTGAAATTATGTAATCTCATCGTGTTATTTGCACATAAAGTTTTTAGTCTTTAGTGAACTGCTAAAAATAACAACTAAGGACTAAAAACTCACTATTTTAGATTATATGGCTCAAAAATACGCTTATTCTTTTAGAACCTTTTTGAATACACTATTTAAGATACTTCAAGACGCACCGTTGTGCGTCCCTACGACCTGTCATAACAGTCAATTGTAGGGACCAACGGGATGTCGAATAGAGTCTGACATCATGATTGAATTTCAAAACAGGTTCTTAAAAAAATCACGTTAATATAAATAAAGCGAGGTATACGATGCAAGATAAAACCCAACGCCGTTCGGTCATTGATCCTGTATTGCTCTTGTTGAAATCACGCCGTGTGCTAATTGCGCTGGTATCTTTAGGGGTCAGCCTCATCGTGATGCTTGTCCCTCAATTAGCAGCCTTTCATAGTGAGTTGCTGATTTTAGTGATGACGTTGGCGCTCGCATTAATTGGGGGCTTGAGCCTCGAAGATGCGGTCATCGCTGCACGCCAAACCACAAATGATGCGGATTTACGCGCACTAATTGATGCAACAGTTGATGCCATCATGGATACGATTTTGCAAGTCGATGAAACAGGGTGGGACTCACGCAATATCGAAGACACTCGACCAAATCACACGCCCAATTAATCCTCCGTCAGCCACATGCCGTAGATACCCTTGCACGATAGCATCATCCGAAAAAGGATGAATCATCGCAGCTTGCCATGTCTTAACATCAGGCACACGCTCAAAAACAGAGGCACACAACGATTGCGGATGCAATGGCAAAGTAATCGTTGTGGCATCTCCTGCAAGATGCTTGGCAATAGCAGGTGCGAAATCAGGTTTTGCGATGAACAGACGCACAGTATCGGCTGTTCCGCGTGTATAACCCACTAGCTCATCTTGATAATGATAAACCGTACACGGTACTGATGGATGCGCCGATAGCCATTCCGCGAGGGTGTTTTCTGGAATGGTCGATAAATTGACCTGATGTTCATTCTCATGATGCAATTGCGCGAGTGCTGATAGATCATTGGATAAGGGCGTGCGCGTCGTAAAATCTAATGAAGGTAGCGTATCCGTTTCTATTGTGAGATCACTAACTCCATACGCCCCTAAATGATACCCATAACGCGGATAATAATCAGGGTGTCCGAGCAAGATACTACAATCGTAGCCTTTATCTTGTGCAATCGCGTGACCTGCTTGCATCAGATGTCCGCCGATGCCTTGTTTCTGGTAATCAGGATGCACCGCTAAGGGCGCTAAATTCACGATAGGCACAACTTGACCATCAAGATAAATAGACATCGGGTTGAATAGCGCATGCCCCACAATCACGCCATCTATTTCAGCGATAAGCGATAACTGCGGATCATATTGTTGGCGTGTACGCAAGAGTGCTACT
This sequence comes from Phototrophicaceae bacterium, assembly GCA_049680565.1. Classification (GTDB taxonomy): domain Bacteria; phylum Chloroflexota; class Anaerolineae; order Aggregatilineales; family Phototrophicaceae; genus JAUZRW01. The sequence goes on along the minus strand of JBAUIA010000264.1, from coordinate 6,093 downwards.
AAAACAGCTTCGGCACTATGGTTATCAAAAGCGCGGATATGTAAATCATGCAAAATCGCAAAATCACTTAGCCGTTCTGCACGCATATACAGGCTATGAGTCATTCTTGTTCCCAACTGGTATAACCAATATGAGCATAGGGCGCACCGACTTGCATCACATAGGTTTTGCCGTTGTATTGCGGTGCTGTAATTTGATACCCACCGCCTGCAATGGATGAAATCCGAATATCATTTACAGAGTCGTAGAGTGGTACATTTCGTAAATCGGAGGCTGTCGCACGATAGGCAAATGTGCCATCTGCCTTATAAATATCGAAGCCCGCACCACTACTATCCATATAAGAATAAATTGCAATTGGGGCTGCTGCATCACGATAATTAATGCGTTCATCTATGAAACCAATCTCATTGTTAACGATACTTGGATTAACAGATGCTGAACCACTTGTTACAGGTGGCACTACAGGCGCAGGTGTACATGAAAAACTAACGTTGACACTACCGTTACTTGCGCCTGTATTCCGCACAATAATAGAGTATATGCTGTCACTAGGGATCGTATACGATACTGTGACACTCCCACTTGTGAAGCTAGCACTATCGCGGATCGTTGCCGATGGTGTTTCTAAATTGACTGTTGCGCTTGTAGCAGTATTCAATGTGAAAGTCGCTTCAACAACATCCCCTGCATCAAATACCTGATTATTGAGGCTGAAAGTACCGGGATTGGTCAAGGTATTCGCTGATAAATTATCCCAAGCCGTACAACCGACACTCGTTGCTTGCGCGAATAAATGCCCTTGACTGACTGTTAGCAGGAAAAGTGCGAGGAATACGAATAGAGATCGTTTGTTTTTCATAATATCCATACCTTTTATTTGCCCGATTACGTGTAATTATAGCGTCATAATAAAAATAGTAAGGTTTGTTTTGCGTTTAATTTACTAAGTTTATCGCTATCTTATGTGTTTGTGCTATCATTTTGGACATAATGGACATCAAAATAGGTAAGCATAAATTTCTATGAGTTCGATGCACGCAACTGAAGATGTACTCGTCATTGGGGCAGGACCTGCTGGGATTGCTAGCGCCTACGCCTTACAACACGCCAATATTTCCTACAAAGTGGTTGACCGCGCCGAGCAAATCGGTCATACATGGGCGAGTTTGTATCCTTCACTTACACTAAATACATCACGTTATTTTAGCCATATGCCCAATAAACCCTTTCCACAATCTTATGGTATTTTCCCGACAGGTCAGCAATATCATGACTATTTACTCGAATTTGTGAGCGAACATCATTTTAATATTCACTTGGGGATAGAAGTCCATCGTGTTAGCCCTGATGGTAATTTATGGCGTGTCGAAACCAGCGAAGGCGTTTTCTTATATAAGGCAGTCATCAGTGCATCAGGCATTTGGAATAATCCGATTATGCCTAAGATAGACGGCATGGATGCGTTTACAGGCGACTTATATCACGCGCATGACTTCCGTGATCCTGCTCAAGTGCTTGATAAACGGGTATTGGTTGTCGGCAATGGTCCATCAGGAATTGATATTTCGATTGCTGCGGGCAAGGTTGCCGAAAAATCATATATTGGTATTCGGAGTGGCGTGACCATGAAGCGCCGTTATCCGTTGGGGATTCCTGCTCATGCGTGGTTACTCTTTGCCGAACGCTTACCAAAAGCATGGTGCCGACGGATCATGAAATGGGTCGGTAGTTTTAACTTTGGCGATACCTCTGAATATGGTTTAAATCCACCACCGCCTGATTCTGGTGGGATGACTGGTTATGCAGGGGATGATCTACTAAAAGCAGTCAAGGCAGGGGAGGTTACACCTGTTGCTGCGCCTATCCAATTTGAGGGCAATATCGCCACTTTAGCCGATGGTCAAACACTAGCACTCGATACCGTCATCATGGCGACAGGCTATGAACCTGTCATGCAACAATACCTTGATATTGACTTACACTATAGTGACGAGCCTTGGCAAGCACAATCCATCTGTGATTGGGAGATTGGACCCAACGGACAACGCGGTTGGGCATTGCGTGATACATCCGAGCATCCTAACGGACGGCAAGTGCTGGGGCATCAAGGCTTATACTTGGTCGGTACATTTTATAAAGGCAAAGGTGCGATGTTCAACTTCAATGTAGAAGCGGACATCGCAGCCACACAAATCAAGCAGTATCTAGCCGAATTTCAAGAAACGATGCCTGCTGCTGCCGATTGACAATCTATACGCAATTGATGTTATTTAGCGTCGCGGAATGATGTGTTTTCCGTGAGTTTTGACCCAATTAATTTTTGATTTAACTCTGCCCATTCGGTGTTGTTACCCTTCAAGACAAATTTACCAACCTGAATATCTTCTCCTGATTTATCTTTAAGAAATAAGCCTGAATCAGGCGGTAAATCAATAACCCCTTGGATATGATATTCTTGATTAACCGTACCAAACTGATTTTGTAAGCGTGCGCTTGGTTTTGTAATGCCTAGATTCGTCAGTGGATCATCAGGATTCTTGTCACCAGATAAGGTTTTAGAGACTGCCATACTACTAGAGAAAAGCGCATATTTGAGGAATCTATCGAGAATCACGAGCTTTGCTTTAAGTGATCGAATGATTTCAGTGATGTTTGCGCCATTTTCTTCTGCTTGCTGAATGAGTGCTGGGTAACTGGCTAATTGCCCTGTAATTTCGGCTTTCTTTTGCGATGCAAAGTCAATAATATTTTGATGAATCGGTACTTTTACCTTATCCATTTCCTTATCAGGGATTTTGACTTTGACATAAAAGACATTTTCTACCCCTTGCAGTTTGCCATCGCCTGATTCTTTCACATAGGATGACAAACCACCCCATGTATAATCATCAACAGCTTCATTCCCTTGTAGTTTGACTTTTTTGCCATCTTTATCAGTATCCGTATATCCCCCATAATCTAAGCCAAAATTGCTGACCGATTGCGAGCCACTGAGACCATCATAATTTTGTTCATGAGCAACAGAGCCACCCACTTTATTGCCACCGTAGGCAATCGTCCCCTTGGCGCTTTGTTGTCCACTGCCTTCATTATTATGCTTAATCCCAAGGATATTTTTTACCTGATGATCTGGGATAATTTTGTTGATGGTCATACCTTTTTGAATATATTTCATGAAATCGCTATTGGCGACGACAACACTCCATTTTTGATCGTCCTTTAACCCACCATCTTCTGCGGATTTCAAGACACTAACATTGGCAGAGTCATCGAATCTTGAAAATTCAACGAGGCGTTGAAATCCCTTAGAGATTGTCTCGTTTTGGCTAGCAGTAGCATCTTGCTGCCCTAATAATCCATCCATCCCTTGATTGGTAATATCTTTAGCCATTCCTTGACCCGCTTTATCTTGTGTTAAGAGGTCACGTTGTTTGGCTTTACTACCGATATGATTTTCAAGCATTGCCATTGTTTCACTATATTTACCACCTAAACCTTTAGGCTTGTCATCATCGCCTTCACGCTGTATGAGATGGCGCGTCGCTTGATTGCCAATCGTCCGTTGCAATTGCAAAACATCGGCAGGTGTAAGCGTATCCGGATGCGCCATTCTGCTGCTAAGACCCTGATTATCTAGCTTAGGGTTGCTATTTTGTTGTATTTTAGGCGTTGTTTGATTGACAGATTGTTTAGGCTTAAGTTTTTTTGAGGTTCGACTATGTGGTTTCATGGGTTACTTTCACCTGTATTACGATAAATAAAGTATAAAGTAAAACATAAAACCAAACAACTTTTTCTACGGAGAACAACTAAACTTATCTAGTGATCTGATGATAGGGTCTCGAAATTATTGTCTGTTATTTCTTCCAGCCAAACAATATCAGTCGGGGCTGGTAACTGTACTAACCCTTGAGCAATTTTTTTCATCGTTACATCGGCTTCTGGGAGTGTATCCACAAATAGTACCTTCGCTTTAGAAATTTGCACCGCAACATTCGCAAGAAATTCCATCAGCTTATTAGGAATCGCAACAATGATAATCGTTCCACGTTTGGGATGGATTTTCACTTTAGTTAAGCCAGCAAGATTCGGTAATTTTGTCAGATAGGTATCATCCACAATCAGATGGATTCTCTCAGTCGGGCTATTGTCGTACCAATCATATAAAATTTCGCTCGCTTGCATAAATTCAGTTGCTGATGTTTCACCAATGAGTTGCATAATCGCAACCTGATCGGGGTAATACCAAGCCAGTTTAACAGTCATAATTGAGTCTATTCCTTACAATGACGACATTTACAATAAGAGCATTAAGTGTAGCAGATAATGTCATTCACCCAACAGACTCAGCAATACCATTACACGTCTGAACAAGACTCATCGCCCTCCATTGACCCATTGCGGTTGTGTTCCGAATAGGGGTAACACTGTTTCTTCGCCTGTAATCAGGTCAAAATGGATGAGTTGGTCAGTTTCATTTGTATTATAGGAGGCACGATTAATAACCATTTCCGAACCATCTGAATTAAATGAAGCTAAACCATACCATACTTCTTCTGGCACAGAGCTTATTGTAATAAATTCTCGTGTTTGGAGGTCATACAAATTCAGATTCACACCAATGAAGTTGTACTCACCATCAACAATTTCTCTAACATACTCACTGATAAGAAATTGATTATTATTAGGATGCCACCCATGAAAAAAAGCAGTTACAGTACTGAGGTTACTAAATTCTGGTCTTCTCCTGTGATCTAATGGAATAATTAATCTCCGAGATGACCCACTATTAAATATACTAACCAGTTCTGGTCCAATCGGATCAAAACCATCAGACATATTATACGCACAGCGCTTACCATCAGGTGATATAAATTCACAATATTGGTAACCATATGTCGGTTGCAAGTAGGTGATCGCGCCAGCAACAAAAATGCTCAGAATCACGATTCCCAAGCAAAGTCGAAGCAATAAACGTCGGCGTGGATTGGTTTTGCGTTTGACTTTATCTGGCATAATGTCCCTCTAATGATTGATACTTCTATCATAACGAGAAATATGATTTTCGCTGTAGGTCGTCAGGTGAGCGTTGGCTTATCGTTTATCGTGCTAGCTGATAAATCAGCCAGCTACAAAAAATATGAAATAAATTTCATAGGGATATAGAGCATCTTCAACAGTCTGTTCGATTTATCGAACTTTTTTGGGGAGACGTTGAATTTATTCAATGGCGATTTCTCAGTCCAACACCTCATAAGTCACTGCTAACCAATCTGACAGTAATTGCGCCAGTACTGCATTCCCACGCAAATTAAGGTGCATATCATCGTAAAAAAAGCAACAAACGAACACTGATAAAACCAAAAATGCCTCGCTTTAACGAGGCATTTTATGAATTTTATGACAGTTGCCTTTATGCGAAATTATTCTTCATAGGATGTATAGCCTGCATTCGCATACAATTCTGAGAAGATTAAAACATAAGTCTTACCATTATATTGCGGGGCAGTGACTTGCCACAAGCCTTGACCCTCCCCACGAATCCGCGCAAAGCTAACGCCGCCACTTTCCGCAATGATGATGTTACTTTCAGGATTTTCAGGCGCTGCTAAAATATCAGCAACGGTTACAACGAGTAATAAGACCCCTGTATCGCTATAAATGTGAATGGCAACATTATCATCAGCATCCCGTACTGGGTAGACGACAACAGGATTGCTCATATCATAATCATTGATACGTCCATCAGTAAACACAGGTTGTGGATCTATTTGTGACGCTGGAGCGCTTTCAGCAGTGTTAACTGTATAATAAACTGTCCCATTCCATGTACGCGGATTATTAATACCTGAGAATAAATTACATAGACCGACACCGGTTGAAATGCTTAAATCCGCATTAGAATAGGTATTTGCACCATTCGTATAATTAGCACTAAAAAACAGGTAAATACCATAGGTCTGACCTGCTGGAATCGATAAGCCACCGATGGGTACAGGTACAGGACTGCCAGCTGCTGTCGTTGTTGATCCTAACAAAGTCCAATTACCTGCTGTTGTTTCTGATCCTACATAAGACCCTGTTTTATAA
>JBAUIA010000263.1:0-49562 GCA_049680565.1 Phototrophicaceae bacterium | reverse complement strand
CACCCCATTTTTTTGAGGCGTTGATACTCACTTGCTGCAATGTCATCCGTACCTTCCGCCAAATGAATGAACCAAGGCACATCTTTGGGCGTGGATTTGTAACTCTTGATAATGTCTGCTTCACTATCAAAATGGAGAGAATGTGACCAACCGTATTTTTTCAGCACGCGTACAGGAAAATCTTTGCGGAACATTTCTCGATATTTAGGTCCATGATGGATAACGGTTGTTGCACCACATAATAAATTTTTGAGTCCACCGATGAAAAGGCGATCCCATATTGGGTAGCTACGCAGGGTTTTGAAAGGCTCATCATTGAGGCGTGTATTGACATCTTCACCCCATTGATGGGCATTATCGTAAACATCACGGAATTTTGTGCGCGGATAGTGATTCAGTTCTAAGTGGTCATGGGCATTAATCAACCCCGGAAAGAGAGTGTAGCCTTCAAGATTAATTGTTATTGCATGATTCGGTTTTTCATCAACAATACGCCCATTCTTGACGAACAGATCACGAACTAGAGATTGATTACCATCCCAAATTCTTGCACCTCTGATATGCAGTGATTTGCTCATGACGAAGCTCTAAAAACTTGCACCGTAACTGTTTTTTGGTAACTGACTTCTGCATTGTAGTTGCCATTGTGATGCTTATCTATTGCTTCAGCAATTGCATCTAATGATAGGTGTAGCGCATCGTCGGATACATCCCATAATGATGACCATACACGCTTTTTGACATTATCATAAATATGTTGTGCTGCTTCGGTCACGATATAAGGTAAGGTTGCTTCTTGTTCTAAATACCATCCTGATTCATCAATAACATCGGGTACATGCTTACGATTTTTATCTGATTCACTTTTAGGACGTGTTTTTATTTGCGCTAAAACAACAGGGTCAATAAGAGTTTTATCACCATTTGCAACGAAGCAATGTAAAAATTGTCCATTAGGCTTGATAACACGCTTAACCTCACTGAGTATTTGTTGAGGATGTGGGACTAGGTGTAGGACATGCACAATAATGATGGCATCGAATGTATTATCCGCATACGGTAATGCAATACCATCTGCTTGCGATGGGTAAACTAATTTGTTTGCTTGTTTATCTTGTAGAACACGCAACATATCGAACGAAATATCTGCACCCATGATAGTTTTAACATGATTGCTTAGCGATAGCGCAATCCGACCCGTTCCTACACCGACTTCAAGTAATGCCATGGACTGATTTAATTGTGCAATATCAGCAATAAATTGACCTATTTTGTCTGCGATGTCATTTGGAAATCCGCGTGTTGCATCATAAAAACGAACTGCACGATCAAAGTTAACAGATTCTTCCATAATGTAACCTTTCAAACAAAAAAGACAACCGTTTAGATTGTCTGATTGTACGATTAATTATCGTCATTGATTTTTGGTAAGCCTTCAATAGCAGCATCGCCGAATTTATCGCGTAGCTTTTTATGCAATTTGGGTGTTTCTTCACGCCATTTTGCTTGGAGTTCTTCTTTGGATGCCCGACGACCATCGCCAGCATGGGTTAGCATACCTTTTGCATAAGTCGGTGCATCTTTGATAATGCGTTGTAAATTTTCGGATTCACAATCAGGGCAATCGAAGGCTGTATCATTGAATCCATGTGTTTCTGTAAATTCAAATCCACAATCCTGACAGCGATAATCATACATTGGCATAAAATAATGCTCCTTACTATTACTCTATCAATTTATGATATACGCTAATCTGCAAGAATGGCATAAATTAAGCCTGTTCAGTATTCGCCGAAAGTGTAACCAGTTCATCATCTTGCTGAACAGTATCCCCAATTTGATAGGTGATTGATTCGACTACGCCATCATACGGTGCTTTGATGCGATGCTCCATTTTCATCGCTTCCATGATGAGCAAAACTTCACCTTGTTCAACGGCTTGCCCGACGGCAACGTCAAGGCTTATCACTTGTCCGGGCATCGGCGCACGTAATGAACCTGCTGAAGCGATTGCACTTTGTGGCAATGGGAGCGGTGTTTTCCAATCAAGCCGATATGTTCCATAGCGACTATGAACCCACCATTGATCGTTTTTGCCAGCTAAGATCGTGAATATCTGACGATGTCCATCAATGATAAGGATAAGATGCGCGTCATTGTGTGCCTCTAATGTGACGGCGTAATTTGCGTCATCAATCATTACGATGTACGCATCATTGTGATGAGTAATATGAACATCATTTGTTTGCTCACCGATTGCAAAACGATGCCGAATCGGGCGATTAGGATTATTACGCCATTGATGCTTGATACCCCCCTTAGCAAAGGCTGCTGCAATCAGCACGCTATCGGGGTAGGCGCTATTATCAATCATCAAATCTGATTGTTGCTCCAAAAATTGTGTACTGATATTGCCTGATAAATGCTGCTCGTGCATCAAAACAGTCCGCAAAAATTGAATATTATTTCGCATACCGAGTAATTGTACTTGCGATAGGGCATGGTCTAATTTACGAATGGCTAATTGGCGATTACCACCATGTGCGATGATTTTAGCAAGCATCGGGTCATAATATTGCGAGACGCGATCACCACTGCGAATCCCTGCATCAACACGAACAGTATCAGGCGCTTGCCAATGTAAAATATCGCCTGTCACAGGCAAAAATTCGTTATAGGGGTCTTCGGCATAGATACGAACTTCAATTGCGTGTCCATTTGGCTTAAATGAGACATTATTATCAGTAATGAGGGTATCCAATGTTGCGCCTTGTGCAATGTCGAGTTGCCATGCCACAAGATCAACGCCATAAACCATCTCTGTCACAGGATGTTCTACCTGTAGACGGGTGTTCATTTCCATGAAATAGAAATTCCCATCAGCATCCAGTAGAAATTCGACTGTTCCAGCATTTTGATAGTTAATTTGTTCACCGATTGTAATGGCTGTTTGGTGGATAGCTTGCCGAAGGTCAGCCGTGAGATTTGCAGCAGGACTTTCCTCTATAATTTTTTGGTGGCGACGCTGAATACTACATTCACGTTCACCGAGTGCGATTACTTTCCCATGATGATCGCCAACAATTTGTACCTCAATATGGCGCGGATTGATAACTTGCTTTTCGAGCATCAAGGTATCATCTCCAAAGGCTTGCTGTGCTTCGCGTCGTGCTGCTGCGATGGCATCAAGCATGCTTTCGGCATCAGTAACCGCACGCATCCCTTTACCGCCACCACCTGCTGCTGCCTTAATCATAATCGGATACCCAATTGTATTGGCTGCATCTAACAGCGCATCATCCGATTGGTCATCATCGACATACCCCGGTACATAGGGGATATTGTCTAAAATTTGTTTGGCTTGGCGTTTATCACCCATTGCAGCGATCACATCAGCTTGCGGACCAACCCATATCAACCCTGCATCAATGACAGCCTGTGCGAACTGTGGATTTTCTGCAAGGAAACCATAACCGGGATGGATCGCATCTGCACTTGTACGATGAGCAGCCGTGATGATGTTTTGAATGTTGAGATAACTATCCGTTGCAGCATTACCCCCAATATAGATGGCTTCATCTGCTAGTGCGACATGCCATGCTGATCGGTCAATATCTGAGAATACAGCAACAGTTGCAATGCCCATCTGTTGGCACGTGCGAATGATACGACAGGCGATTTCACCACGATTTGCAATGAGTAATTTTCTAATCATCGCTCGCTCCCGTAACCCATCTTGCAGCCCGTTTTTCCATGAAAGCGAGTAAGCCTTCTTGTGCTTCATCTCCATTGCGTAATGTGTTGAGTAAATCTGCACGGAAGTCAACAGTTTCAGCATACGGCTTATTATAGACTTTGAAGATTAACGCTTTGACGGCTGCGATTGCGTTGGGCGCACATTGACGAATTTCATCCAATTCAACTTCAATAAAATGATCGAGTTGATCGGCTGAACAAGCCTCATGAACGATGCCATATTGTTGTGCTAACTTGCCGTTAAACCTGCGCCCTGTTAGCATTAATTCACGGGCGCGTGTTAAGCCAATACGGTCAATAACGTAAGGCGAAATAAATGAAGGCGCAATGCCTAATCGGACTTCTGGTAAACCGAAACGGGCTTCTTCATCTGCAATTGCAATATCACTGACACAAACTAAGCCTAATCCGCCACCTAGTGCTGCGCCTTCTACCCGTGTGATAACCACTTGTGATGCTTCATTAACTGCGCGAAGCATATTATCGAGGTTGGATGCACTGTCTGTGAGCGCAATCTCACTATTTCGCATCTCATTAATGTCACCCCCTGAACAGAATGTACCATCTGCACCTTGTAAAATGATGGTACGGATACTGCGATCATCGCGTATTTGCGTAAAGAGATTCATCAATTCTGCTACCATTTTGTTATTCATGGCATTGCGTGTTTCAGGGCGATTGAGGGTAATAAATAATGCAAAGTCTTTTTGTTCAGTTAATAATGTTTCAAATGAATCGAAATCTGCCACGATAAATCCTTTTATTGCCTAATTATTGTGTGAATTGTGTGTAGCGTAACCACCCATGACGCGAAATATAACATTTGCGCGAGCGATCAATGATATTGGCATCAACAGCTAGCATATTACCGCCTGTGTCGTTACCTACTGATGAGCTAAGTTTGAATACCTTGTGAATGTCGAAATAGAGCCGATTATCACCTTCTAGTAAGATAACTACACTGGCTGAACGCAACCAGACCGTAATTGTTTGTCGTGAATGTTTCAGTTCAATCAACTGATTGCTATGATTGGGTTGCTGTGTTTTGAGCGCCTCAAAAACATCTTCATAAAGTGTTTCATCAATTGCGTCTGGAATACTCGCCGTGAGATCATCAAATTGCTTGGCTTCTTGAATATAGGTCAATGCAATCAAGATTTGAAAGCTACCAACAAGGATACTTGATATATGAAATGTGCCATTTAGTAGGGTTAACAAAATGAGATTGTATACGCCATATGCAATGAGAACCGCAGCAATACTCAGTAGCGATATTTTGCTACTCTGAAAATAAGCGATTGTCATTAATAGGATGGTACTCACTGCTAGCACAATCTGAATGTAATCTTTTACTGTTCCCGTGGTGTTAAATAAACTGCTGATTAACATAAAAACACCACTAAATAGAAACATGATAAAGGTATGTAAGGTCACGCGCTGTTCTATCGTTTTGCGCTCACCGATTGTATTGAAAGCAATGAGATCACTAATTTTAGTTTGTTGAATGCGTGCATCAAGTTCTTTGAAACTGATAGCGCTCATGATGCCTCATGCTCCCAAGGCATATACAGCAATGCGCCTGCTAATGATTTTCCGAGTGGGTCAATTCGCAATGAGCGCGTACCACCACCATCTAAGGCTTCATAGCAGACAAAGTTTAGCGCTTCGATATTATCTAAGGTATAGCGAACAACATCTCCTTGCACTAAATCGCCAAGATGTGCTTTGACTTTTTCGGCAGTCAAATGCGCTTTGATGTCTTGGTAAGCTGCTGATGAACGGGCAATCACGCTGATATTTGCAATATTACCTTTATCACCACTGCGCCCGAAAGCGATGTCATGAAGTCGTTTAGTCATAAGTGCGCCTCTATAGTAATTTATGATTGGAATCATTAGCATATAAGATGACAACAGGTGTACCAACATCAGGATATTTGCGTCCATCAGGTAGATGATTGCTCATGTTACTAAAATCAATCCAGCGAATGATACGCTCACTATCTGGCGTGCTATAACGATAAAAAATCCGTGTGACCACACTAGCACCAATGCCTGAATAACGGGGCAATAATTCATGCCGTATGACTTCACCGTAGACCAAATCTCCTTGATGTCGTAAGACACGATCTTTTAGATAACGGCGTAAGATAAAATAAGCAGATGCAATGAGTGCGGTCATTATTTCTGTGATGAGCAATAATTCGATGCGATACCCTGCCAATGCAATCAAAACCGTTATGATGATGATGAGTGGCGACGCAACAAAAAACATCAAAAAAACATATTGTCGCACAGCAATCTTGCGCGTGGTGAGTGTTGATATATGCGTATCATTGCCATCAACGAAATCGCGGTGTGCTAAGTTGAATAAGAATAAGCGTTGTGTCGATGTTTGTTTATACATTAGCTCACATCAAGATAATTTATAGATGGTGTCATCATATTTCGATTAATCAATGTAGGGATTAAACCAAGTATGATGCGCGGATTGCTACCAATCGTTGTGCCAGAGATGCTCATACCAGCAGGTCCACTCAGTCCATTGGTCATCAAGTTGCGAACAGCTAATTTTAGAGTGGCTTCGTCCTTTGCTGTGAACATCACGCGCACAATTAATTCTAAGGGGTCATCAGGTAAATCTGCAAGCGATCCATATAGACTGTTAATCCCAAGAAAATCATACGATACACGCTCAATTGGTAAACCGTCCCATGCTGATGCAATCATCGCTTTGAGTTGTTCAAATTTTAGGCGTGTTTGTGGATAACCGAGCGTAAAAATGAGTTCTCGCATATAGCCTTCCATCTGCCCAAAATTGAGTTTGAGCTTTTCAGGGCGTGGTTTACCTGTAACGCCACTGACTCGTACATGATTATGGCTGACTTGCTCTAAGTGAAGTGTCGTAAAATCAGCAATTACATCGGGTGTGATGTAATTAGCAGGATCATGGACTTCGTAGAGCAATTGCTCTTTAACGGTATCTGTAGTAACAATACCAGCCATATCAGGGGTATTGCTTAAGATGAAAGAGCCATCTGCTTCGACATGGGCAATTGGATAGCCAAGATGATGCAAGATTGTCGGGTCTATTTGGTCGATGACGGCGAGGCTATTACCCCCCACGACTTGCGCAGTGCATTCCAGCAAATGTCCTGCAACAATCCCTGATGCGAGCTTGTCCCAATCATCCCACGCCCAATCATAATGGGCTGCAAGCGTTGCTAAATGCAAACACGGATCAGCGACACGCCCTGTGATAACAATATCAGCGCCTGCGTTGAGCGCCTCAGCGATGGGTTGTGCGCCCATGTAAATATTGGCATTGGCAATCCGTGCTGTGCTAGGATCAAAAGGCGCACCTGTATCTATATTGATGAGGTCAATCTCTTGATCGAGCAAATCTTCTAAACGTCCACTGAGATCATCACCCGTGATATACGCAATCTTTAAGCCGTGTAAGCCTAAGTTGATAGCTGTTTCTTGGACGAGCCGTGCTGCACCTTCGGGGTTTAATCCACCACCGTTGGTAATTAATGGGATTTTGCGCTTATAGGCTTCGGGTAGAATTTTGCTCGAAATGATGCCGATGTCAAAAGTGTATCCGCGTGATGGGTCTTTAAGTTTATCTTTTTGTAGGATTGCTAAGGTTAATTCTGCGAGCGCTTCAAAGCAGACCACATCAACATGATTGCCTAAAATCATTGGCAAAGCGCGTGTGACATCGTCACCATAATACCCTTGTGCTGAACCCACACGATAGGTCATGATTGATCTAATCCTTCAAGTTTGGCGATAATTTGCATCATGATTTCATCTGCGCCCCCACCAATGCTTGCTAAACGTGAATCGCGGAAATAGCGCGAAATAGGCGTTTCTTCCATATAGCCCATACCACCAAAAAACTGAATACAAGTATCTGCTACCTGACGACCTAAACGACCTGCTTTGAGTTTACACATGGACGCAATCCGTGTGACTTCTTTGCTATCTGCTCCTGATTCAATCAAACTGGCACAATAATAGTTGAGTTGCTTCGTAGCTTCAATTTCGGTCAATAATTCAGCTAATTTGAACTGAATCCACTGATTATCAATTAATGATTTACCAAATGCTTGACGCTCTTTTGTATACTGAATCGTATCACGCACGGCTTGTTCTGCACCTGCGGTTGCACCGATAGCGCCGACTAAACGTTCAACTTGAAATTGCCCCATTTGATAGTAAAAGCCTTTGCCTTCATCACCAATACGATTTTTAACAGGCACGCGCATATTATCAAAGCTGAGAACCGCCGTATCGCTACTGTGTTGCCCTAATTTTTTCAGTTTTCGGCTGACATTAAATCCTGCTGTGTCAGTTGGGACGATAATCAGCGACATACCTCGATAATCATCGCCATCGTTTGTCCGTGCAAGCAAGCAAATCCAATCGGCTTGTGTGCCATTAGTGATATACATCTTGCTACCATTAATCACATAATGATCGCCATCACGTTCTGCACGCGTACGAATACCTGCAACATCTGAGCCAGCATCGGGTTCACTGACAGCGATTGCGCCGACCATATCGCCACGAATCGCTGGAGCCAGATAAGTTTCTTTCAGATAATCTGAGCCAAATTCAGCGAGGGCAGGGGTACACATATCGGTTTGGACAGCAATCGCCATCGGAACGCCACCCATTGGTGCTTTGCTGATTTCTTCATGAAAAACCACATTGAACCAAATATCAGCTTCTGCACCGCCATATTGTTCAGGATAGCGCAAACCGAGAAAACCAAGGTCACCCATCTTTTTGAAAATCTCATGGAGTGGTGCAATTTCCGCAGCTTCCCATTCATCAACATAAGGGGTGAGTTCATTTTCTACAAATTTACGAACACTCTTGCGGAACATGGCATGTTCTTCGGTGAATGGGCTATACGGATTAGCCTGTTGTGTCATGCTGGATACCATTAAAAACCTCTCAAGAATTATTTATTTGTTGGCGATGATACTATACATCATCGGTATGGTGGGCTTGTTATCTGGTGCGTAAAACTGGGAGTAACTTCGATTTTCTCCATCAATGACCTCTTCGCGCATATCAGGATAGCATTGCCAACCGTTCATATAAGGATACTCTTTGAAGTGTGTCAGATTCAAGCCAGCATTCATCAATGCCGTGATAATTTCTGAGGGAGACCATGAAAATTCATAGGCTTTATGGGGATTTTTAAACGCGCCTTCATAATCATCGCCGACATAATCGCCCACACCATCTGATGGACTTACTTTACCACCCATTGCATCATAGGTAGGATTCCAGTCGAAATCGAACATCAAGCCTGTCTGATGAAAATCAATCATCACGACTTTACCACCTGTTTTCAGTGTCTTCGCAATTCCAGATGCCCAACGCGATATATCCGAAATCCAGATAAGCGCACCGTAGGACGTATAAACCACATCATATTGTGTTTGGTTATCCTCAAACCAATCGAAAATATCAGCACGAATAAATTGGGCTGCAATATTGGTTTCATCGGACATTTTCTGTGCGAATGTGACGGCTTCATCGCTAATATCAACGCCAAGTACATCTGCATCGAGATGTTTCGCTATGCTAAGTGTATCTTGACCATCGTTGCATTGCAGATGAACCAGTGATTTACCTGTGACATCACCAAGAATTGCCATATCTTCGGGATAAAGATTATTATGTCCATCTTTATAGTGCTCAATTAAATCGGGCTTATGGCTATGATGTTGCTTGGTTGCAGCATTCCATGATTGCCTGTTTTGTTCGTGGTAGTTAGTCATTTGAGAATCCTCTATAATATTGCAGTTTCATTCCACGACTGAAAAAATATCCTTAACAGATAGTGTAAAACCATTTAAAACAGACTCACCTGATAAAATATCATCGACTCCAAGCGTTTCTGTTTGACTTTTATTTGTTTGACGGTGAATGTCGATACGCTTTAAGGATGGGTAAATTGTCCAAATTAAATCTGTTCCATACTCAAGATAAATTTCTATTTTTTGGCGTATATCTTTAGCACGTTCCGATGGTGAAATGACTTCAATTGCTATGTTTGGGATAATGTGTAGAAATTTATTAGGAACAGGTCTCGGCATACGATCTGTACTCACGAAAGCAACATCAGGGATAACAGCCACACTTGGGTCTTCTGAGAAGACATAATGTCCATCAGCACCTGTGACATATCCTAATTTGTTTTCGTGTACAAATATGCTGATTTTGTGTAACAAAAACCCTGCTAAAATGCTTGAAACTGCACCTGATCCACCTGCCACAATAAGTTCTCCGTAATGTAATTCTGCAAATTGATACTTTTCATCACTGACGAGTTCCCATAGTTCTTCGATTGTATAGAGTTTCTCTGGAATACTGACCATCTTTAAACCTCAATCTACATCCTGAAATTACCATAACGGGGAGCGCCTTGGCTGACCCAATCTTTATTATACGACATACTCAAACCAACAGTGAGCGCTTGACGGGTATCACGCGGATCAACCAAGCCATCATCCCACAAACGGGCTGTGCCATAATAGGGATCGCTCTGTTCCTCAAACATCATTCGCACGCCTGTTTTCATCATCTCGATTTGTTGCATATCAGGCTCAATGCCTTTGCGTATCATACTGGCTTCTTGGATAATGCCCAGTACCCCTGCGGCTTGTTCCGCGCCCATAACGGCGGTTCGGCTGGTTGCCCATGCTAAAATCAAACGTGGGTCATAAGGTCGTCCGCACATCGCATAATAACCAGCCCCGTATGCGCCACCAATCAGCACACTAAATTGAGGCACATTGCTATTGGCAACCGCATTAATCATCTTGCTGCCATGCTTGATTATGCCATCTTGTTCAGCTTTAGAGCCGACCATAAACCCTGTAATATTTTGTAGATAAATAATTGGGCGACGACGATGGTTACACAATTGGATGAATTGCGTTGCTTTATTGGCACTTTCACTGAATAGCACGCCGTTATTGGCAATGATGCCCACAGGGAAGCCGTTGATATAAGCATCAACGCACACGAGGGTACTGCCATAATCAGGCTTGAATGCCATCATACGGCTACCATCGACAATGCGCGCGATAATTTCGTGCATATCGAGTGGTTTACGAATGGTATCAATCGGCACAATACCCAGTAATTCATCAGGGTCATAGAAAGGTGCTTCAGGTTCTTGTAAATCCGCTTGGATAGTTTTTCGCCAATTGAGTTGGGCAACAATATCGCGTCCAATACGAATAGCATGCGCGTCATCTTGTGCGACATAATCTACTAAGCCTGATATTTTGGCGTGCATCTCTGTACCACCGAGTGTCTGTTCATCAACATCTTCGCCTGTTGCCATCTTGACGAGGGGCGGACCACCTAGAAAAGCGAGCGCTTGATCTTTAACAAAAACGGTGTAATCGCTCAGACCGGGGATATAAGCACCCCCTGCCGTACTATTACCAAATACGAGAGAAATTTGTGGTAATCCTAAAGCGCTCATCTGGGCTTGATTGGCAAATCCGCGCCCTCCTTTAACGAATAATTCTGCTTGATGCGGTAAATTTGCTCCGCCTGATTCCACAAGATAAATGGTTGGTAAGCCATTGATACGCGCAACCTCTTGAGCGCGTAACGATTTATCAACGGTAATGGGGTAACTTGTGCCACCTTTAATCGCAGGGTTATTGGCGGTAATCATGCACTCAACCCCATTAACTTGCCCAATTCCTGTGATTGTCCCAGCACCGGGGGTATCGTCATCATACATGCCATAAGCTGCGAGGCTTGATAATTCTAGAAATGGCGAATCAGGATCAAGCAATAATTCGACACGTTCACGCGCAGGGATTTTGCCACGCTCAATCATACGTTGTGTACCACGCTTACCAGCCTCGCGCACCGCTTGCTGACGGTCAGCTAGTGTTTGCATGATGGCACTATTGTGTTCATATTGTTCTTGATAATCGCTACTATTGACTTTGATTTTACTATCAAATCGTTGCATAAGGTTGTGGTCTCTTGTAATAAATGATGATTAATGTTTTTTGATTTGTGTCAATTGAATTGCAATTTGATTACAGTGTTGATCTTACCGTTAGTGGGGAATGGTGACAACTGATTTCCATCTCGTAATTATTATGAGCAGTCTTTTGGATTTATAATCCCTCAATAAATGGGTGATTGTAACGATTGTCACTAATGAACGTTCGGAGTATGATAGGAACATTAATCACCGAGTAGTGATTCATCATCCATTTGCCTTTATTGAATTAATTCCAGATGGAATATCAAAGTTTAGTAGTTGTCTAAATAAGGGGATTCACACATGATCTTCAAGAGTTACATCGACCCTGATGAAAATAAGTCTGCAAATGAGCAATTACCGAAGCTAATGGTAGAAGGCTTATTGCTAGGTGGGTCTGGGTTGGGGGTTCTTGCATTAATTTTTGAAATTGCGGCTGATGCCTTCAGTGTAGCAGCCTACCAAACCTTATTGGCTATTCATGGCGCTTCGGGACATCACGAAATTGCTATGTATGCTTTTATTGTATTATCTATTTTGCTGTTTTTAGGTATTGTTCCAGCATATAAAGCAGGTGCATATTTGCGCCCAAATGCAGGAGGTAGTGGTCCATTAGTTGAAGCTATTGGTCCACCGCGTATGCGTTGGCTATCTTGGGTTGGGACGAGTTTATTCTTCTTAGATGCTGTCCTGACGATTATCATCAGTTCGATTTCGGCTGCTGATGTATCTATGCTCATTTATCCAGAATTTGCTGAATACCGCATGATTCTGGCAGAAGTCTATGCCTTCTTTATTATGGTTGTGTTGGTTGCATTAGGTCCTAAACGGGCTGTACCGCTCTTCTTAATTGGTGGCGGCGCATTTACGATCTTTACACTGGGTGCATTATCGCTTGTGGGTACTGCTGCCATTGGTAATCCTGATTGGGTATTCTTGGGCGATCAAATTGTTGCGAAGTTGCAATCACAAGGTGTTGTAGAACACGTTGAACGTGCAATGAGCGATATGCCTGCGCTGGGGACTGTCTTGTTCTTCCAGCTATTTTTCCGATCTATGTCGAGCGCGATGCTTGGTTTCTCGGGGTATGAAGTAATCCCTGCAAGCGGTAAACATGCTGCTAAACCAAAATGGAAAGTCATCAACACAGCGTTGACATTGGCAGCAGTCTTTTTGATTAGCACAGGTGTTGTGCAATTATTCGCTGCATCACAATGGCGTATTCCTGCAACAGAGGGTTATAGCACCTTATTGATTGAATACGAAATGATAGCATCACAGACATTAGGGGCAGGTATTGAACCTGATGATATTATCATCACCCCTCCTGATGAAGCACAAGCACTACGTAACTATAACAATTTAACACCAGAACGCCTCCACGAGCTTGAAGAAGGCTTGCTGGGGGAAGATTTTGTAGCGAGTGCAACAGAAGCGCAACTTGAAGAAGCAACATTGGCTGCTTTAGCAGAAGTCGCAGCATTCTCACGCGTGCAAAATGAGGCGATGGGATCCGTTGGTACGAACTTCTTGCTGATTGCAGGTGTTTTATTAGCAATTATCTTGCTGTTAGCGCAAGGTGGTGGCTATATCGGTGGTGCAGCCGTTGCCGCTAATGCAGCGCAACTAGGACGTTTACCGAGTTTCTTCCAAGATGATCGGATTGGTATTGCTGTTATTTGGGCAGTTGCCGCGATTTTGATTCCGATTATTCGGGAAGTTGTTATTGTAGAAGCCTACTATGCGTTTGGTTTCGTCACAGCTTTCATGATTACCAGTACAACGGTTGTCTTTGTGCGTGATGATGTATTGGAAGATCGCGGAATCAAGGTTGGATCAGACGAAGCGAAATCACTCAAATTTGCAGGTATTCGCGGGATGATCGCCAGTTACTTCATGGGTGCTGTGCTGATCTTCACTAAGACAGATGCTTTGCTGGCGATTGTAGTTGCAGGTGTTGCAATTACACTGCTGCAATGGTTGATTGCAAATGGTGGCTTCCGTGCAAAATCGCGTAAACCAATCTTTGATGGTACATCGAGTTTAGAATTACGCCCAGTTTATGCCGATGGGATTACACGCGCTCATGATGAAGCACGTCAACGAGCAATAGCAGATGCCATCCATGATATGTATGAAGAAGGCGCATTCGTAAAATTCAATGTTGATATTGATCGCATTGTTCAAATCACAAGTCATATCTTTAAGGTTGATATTTCACACTTTAATCTTGGCTTTGGACACGCGCATCATGACCGTCATGAAGAACCAAGTGTTGAGCTTGAGCAAACTTACCAAAATACGTACAATATGCGTCAATATTTATTTGATCGCATTGAGCATTATTCACATTATGGTATTTTCACATTCATCGAAAAATATCATGCGAATTGGATTAATGCTAAAGGTGGACGCGATAGTGCAACTGTTCAACAAGCCATGTTAGATATCTTGTTCCCAATGACACCGCATGATGAAGTCTGGAATGAATATCGTAATTTTGAATGGGAAAAGCTCCCAGAAGAAATTTGGCAATTTAGCCGCGAGCGTTATCGCTGGGCTAAAGACCAATGGCCGAATCTTAGTGATCGTATTACAACCGTCTGGACACTCCAAGACTTTGGCTTAATCCCTGAAGAAGTTGATATTGAAATGGTTATTTCAGTATCCAGCGAGAATAAGCTGCGTCGTGTGGGTATTCATACACATGGTCCAGAAGATAATGTCGATCCTGATGAACTCGACCATAACTATGAGATCATTGACGATGAAGAAATTGAACATCCACATGATAATGACGATAGCGTCGATATAGAGTAGTTAAACATCAGTAATAACAATAAAAAAGGGAACGGCTGATGCTGTTCCCTTTTCGTTTCTTTAACGCATTAGGGTAAAATTGGTAATGTTACGCGGAATGTCGACCCTTCACCCAGTACACTTTTTAGATCAATCTTGCCGTCATGTGCTTCTACCAACGACTTAACAATGGCTAACCCCAAGCCAGTACCTTCAATACTATCGGTTTCTGGGCGGCGAACGCGATAAAATCGCTCAAATATCTTTGCTTGATCTTCTGCACCAATACCAAGCCCATCATCTTTGATAAATACGCGTATCACATCTTGCCGTACCTCTGTATAAACTTTGATATGACCTTCAGGCGCAGTATATTTCACAGCATTATTGATAAGATTATTGAAAATCTGCTCCAAGCGCTTGGGATCACCACTCAGAAGGGGGAGTGATTTAGCAATATCAACTTCTAGCGTAAGTTTTTTTGCATCTGCTGGTTGTTGGACATTGTTGATCGAACGATTTAAGACATCAGCAAGACTGACAGTTTCTAAATCAAGCGTGAGACCAGCTTCAATACGCGCAATGTCTAGCAAATCGTCGATAAGTTGTTGCATATTGTGAAAGGCTAAATTCAGATTGTCGATATAGCGCTTGGATCGCTCATCGAATTTATTTGTCATATTTAATAAATCGAGATAACCACGCATAACAGCCAAGGGTTGCTTGAGATCATGCGATACCGTTGCTACTAACTCCGTCTTTAGACGATCTGTTTCTTTAAAGTAGGTAATATCTTGCATGACGATAATTCGTCCAATGCCTTGGTGATGCGAAATTGTTGTGTGATAAGTGCGCTCATTGGGTAAAGCAAGTTCTACTGTGACAGTATCATCATTTTCAACCGCTTCTTGATAACTTGCTTGCAATTTACTATGGGTAATAACATCAGTAAATAAATTGCCTACATACGTTTGATCGGCGGATAGATGAAATGCTAAAATGGACGAGGAATTAATCATTTCAATCCGATGATTCAGCCCAACCAAAATAACATTATCCGCAATATTACGCAGAATGTAAGATAATTTTTCGCGTTCGCGCTTTGTCTCTGTAAAGAGGCGTGCATTATCAATTGCAACCCCTGCACGGCTTGATAAGCGCTTAGTAAAATCTAAATGTTCATCCGTGAAGCCATTAATCTGACGACTTAGAAGTGTCAGTACGCCAATTACTTTTTCTTCCCGTTTAATCGGGACTGTCATCTGTGTTAACATGCCATCCGCAAGCGCGTAGTAATCATTATCACTGGTTATATCATGCACAATTTCAGATAAACCCTGACGCGCAACCCGTAGCATAATGCCACCTTGATCTTTGGGTAATTCTTCATCAATCATCAAGGTATTGGGTTTGAAGCCATACTGCGACATGATACGTAGGGCTTCGGTTTTACTATTATAAAGTGATAAAGCAGCCGCATCCGCATTGGTGAAGCGCAACGCCCAATCTTTTATCATTGTAAAAACGTAATTCAATTCAATGGTATCGTTGAGTTCTTCATCTATACGACTAAAAATTTCCGCTTCACGCTCGATATGATCGACAGTCTCTTTAAGGTCATTGCTCTGTAAGATCATCTCAAGCAAGGTTGTTAATAATAAACGTAATCGCTCGCTAGTATCAAGCATAGCAGGGGTCAGCGCTTTATTCAGATCATTATAAAGAACAAGTGTTGCCAATAATGTATCATTTTGCATCAGTGGTACGAGTGTTACGGCATCTTGCTTGATAAATGCGTTAAGACTTTGCAAGCGTGTATCGTTTGCTTGTGTCGTAATCGATACAAGGTCACCTTTAATAAGTGTTGCAATAGGTGACTGCTCATCAAGATTGAATGTATTAATCGAGATACTTGGTGGGGCAATTGGCTTAGGATAAGCAGCACTATAATCGAGTGTCGCATTGGCTTTATCATAGGATAAGATCAACGTATGGGTACACCCAATTGCATTCGCAATCATCTGTGCAAGTTTTGCACTTGTACGATCTGCCAGATTGATCGCTTGAAATTGTGTCAAAAAGGCAGTTATCGGATCAGGATTGGGTGATACTTCATTTAAATTGTTGGATGATGGTACAGCGTCCGTTTCAGTCATGAGTCACAATTATCTATTAGCATTTATTTGATTATATGTTGAATAAGCTAAAATGGAAAATGATAATGTTAGTTAAATCTTAAAACAGTTTACATTTGATTTAAGATGGTTAGACGCTCCTTGAAATAGCTTTCTTTGCGTCGATTCTTTTTGATAGGGTATTGCAAGTAGCTCCTAAAAATCGTTGATATAACACCAACTATCTGATTTCAGAAAAGGTGTGTAACCTCAGTTATTAGCTAGCAACCCAAGGATAATTAAGATATATGCTATTGGTCATGCTTGCTAGCATTTAAAGCACAGTCTATAATTGGATTAAGATTGAGCACAATGGAGCCAAGCCTAATGGACTTTAAAGATATTTCTGCACGAATGAAGCAAGCGCGTGGTACAGATGATGCAGAAGAGCAACCTTACGATTTTGGTGAATCTTATCGTATCCGTAGCAAAATGCTCGGTGTATTGATACGCGATGCGCGTTTGAATGCTGCTCGTACCGTTGAGGATTGCGCTCGTTTACTAAATGTTGCGAATACTGTCATTGAGTCGTGGGAATTTGGCGATACTGCGCCAACACTACCCCAACTCGAATTATTAGCCTATTACCTAGATGTACCAGTCAGTCATTTTTGGTCGATGAAAACGATGGATACCGACAAAAATGAAAAATTGGCATCACAAGATGAATATATGGCATTACGCAATCGGATGATTGGCGCATTATTACGGCAAGCGCGTGAAGCCGAATCTCTCACAGAAGAAGAAGTTGCAGAGCGCGCGCAAATCACCCTAGAGTTATTTCAAAAATATCAAATGGGTGATACCTCTATCCCGATGCACCATTTATCGGTGATTGCAAATATCGTTAATAAAAATATGGATTATTTCCTCGAAACCAGTAGCTATGTCGGCGAACTGCTACGCATCCGTGAGCAATGGAAACATTTCAGCGATCTTGATCCTGAAGTGCGTGAGTTTGCAGCGAATCCGCTTAATATTGGGTTTATTAAAATTGCGATCACCTTTAGCAAAATGCCTGTCGATCAATTACGGCTTGCTGCTGAAGGTATGCTAGAAATTGCAATGTAATTCAACTATCAGGGAAGGACTTTTAGCACACTAAATCGTGCGAATATTATGTCAGCAGAAACTTATAAAGCAGAGGGAATTGAACTGTATTCCCAACATGAATATGAAGCTGCTAATCGTGCATTTCAGCAAGCTAAAGATGCTTATGATGAAGCAGGTGACTATGATATGGTCGCAGAAATGAAAGTGAATATCGGGCTAGTACATCGCTCCTTAAATGAAAATCAACAAGCCCTTGACTTGATGCAAGAGGCACTTGCTCATTTTAGAGAGCGTAACGATCAAATGCGTATGGCACAGGTACTTGGTAATTTAGGTGGTGTTTATCAAGCCTTGAATGATAAAGAACAGACCGAATTGTCGTATCGCCAAGCAGCCAATATTTTTAAAGAATTAGGGGAATCTGGTCTATATTCAGATACCTTGATGGCTCTTGGCGCATACCAATTACGTGATGGTCAGATATTCTTGGGTGCAGCAACCTATCAAACCGCGCTTGAAGGGCGTACAAATTTGAATGGTACACAAAAGATTATTAGATCACTCACCAACGTTATTAATCGCCTTAATGGGTCTGCTTAAGGTCTTTCCTCAATGCGACAACAACCTCAAACATCTGTAAGCCGAGTTCAACTCGGCTTATTTATCGCTATTTTTCTGTGCTTAATCAGTGTTTATCTTGCAAGCTATAGTGGGCGCATCGAAAGTAGTGATTCGCTACGTGTTGTGGATACTGCGAGTAGTTTAGTTAATTTTGGCGATTTCTTGCGTGATGAATCCCTATGGCAAGAACCGCCTCGGTATTTTTTGCTGGATGAAGCCTATCCTTTTAGTCCCTACAATATTAAAGAACCACTCATTACAATCGCTGCTGCCATACCTTACGCAATCGCAACATATATCCCACAAGTGGGGCAAGTCCATGCAACATGGTTGCTAAACATTCTTGTTGTGGCGTTGAGCGGATCATTCGTTTATGTTTTAGCTATCCAACTAAATTTTGGAATACGGACGGCGGTACTGAGTGCCTTACTCTTTGGCTTGGGTACAATCGTATGGGCATATAGTAAAACGCTATTTCGTGATCCGCTTATTATTTTGTGGTTTTTGATAATAGCAACATCGCTTGAGCAATGGCGCGTGCAGCGTCGTTATGTTGGATGGCTTTTGATCGCTATTATTGCGATGATAGCTGCTTACTACACAAAAAATTCGTCAGTTTTTGCGTTACCAGCATTGCTTATTTGGATCATCCCGAGTTTTAATTTCAGACCACAAATCTATAAAATCTTAGATGTTGTCTTACTCGCTAATGTTTTAATACTTATCTTGATTGCGTTTAATCAATCAGCTTTTGACTTATTTGCCCAAATTGTTTCGTTCATTAAATTATTTGATACAGTTATTGCACGTCAAGCACTCCATAGCTACCTATTTAGCATCGGAGGGAGTATTTGGGGAACATCGCCAATTCTATTATTGGGTCTTATTGGTGGTATGTTGTTCATCAAGCATGGGCAACGGCGTGTACTTTGGTCAGCCCTGACCTTGATAGCTTCCTATGCTGTTGGACATGCGATCTTGGCTGATATTCATTGGTTTGGGGGCTTATCATTACCACCCCGTTTTATGTTGCCGACGATTCCATTTGCACTACTCTTAGCAATCCCTGTAATCGACTATGTTTTTAGCACAAAAAACTGGGTTTTACGTGTCATTACGATTGTAGTTATGGTCTTTAGCATCATGGTACAAATCATATTTTCTGTATCCTTATTAGATGCGTATGGTCAACTTTTACCAGCGCGTGCCAATGGTCTCGTTGAATGGCTACCCGGTTTGAATCAGCCCCAATTCTTGAGATGGATTCTATTGCCACAATCTTGGAATACACTAGGTTGGGATATTGCATGGTCACGGATTAATATGACATGGTTAATTGCTGGTTTTATCATTGTCAGCATATTGGTATTGAGTGCAATTATTGTGCGTAAGTTTCGCATCATTATATTGACTGTGAGTAGCCTTGCTTTAGTTGGATTGAGCTATAGTGCATTTACACAATTATATGCAAAAGACACGCTATATTGGGCGCAAACCCCTGAATTATTCGACGTTTTAACGATTTTAGAGCGCGAAGCATCCCCCATTGAACCGCTATTTTTAGCAGGGTCTGCCGATGTAACATACGAACGCTTTTTGTTAAATTACAATACGCTCCAAACTGTAAGACCTGTTGTGATTGGATTCCAAGCAGGAGAACGCACAAGTCCATCTGATGAGCTAGAAATTGTTTCGGATTTTAATCCTGCCCGCATTAATGTTTCGATGTTGCGCTTTATTGACCAAGTAATTAGTTTCCAAGATCGGTTTTGGTGGCTGGCACATAATAGTGAATTTACGCCTTGGGCATTGCGTCCAGAAGAACGACATTTTGCAGAAAATTATTATCTGCTGAATGAATATCAAACAGGTAATCCGACGGTACGCTTACTCGAATTTAGTAGCATCCAAGCGCCTAATCGCTATGATTTTCGTTTGCCAGAGCATCTAAGTACCTTAGAATTTGGTAATTCTATAGCATTAAAGGGGTATACCTTGCCAGAAGGGAATATGTATCATGCTAGTGATGTGATTGCTATGACTTTATTCTGGCAGACAGAGACCCAACTCGATAGCAACTATACAGTATCTTGGTTTGTGGTTAATCAAGATGAGCCATTCAATATCATACAAGGCTTAGACTCCGCTCCAAATGCAGGATTTGCGCCAACATTGTCATGGCAACCTAATGAACTTATCGTTGATAATCGGGCATTGGTGCTACCAGAAGATGTACCTGCTGGACCATACCAGATATGGCTACGCTTATATGAATCGGAAAGTGGTGGTAATAATCAGTTAGGGGTCATCGGTGGTGATACTTATAATGAAACAACCGCTATTTTGCCAATTACGCTTCAAATTGATGCAGATCGTTAAGGCTGTTTAATCCAATGTTCATTAAGCTCTTTTAGAATACCTATTCGCTTTACCCGTTAATCAGCATAAAATGGTTATAGGTAGATACGAATATCAGATATATCATTACTCAAATGATTATGCAATTAAGTTCAGGATAATCTATGTCATCAGAGTTCATAGCAAATAATACATACAACAGTGACCATACAGGATCAATACCATTTATTTGGTCGCATGTTCGGCGACATTGGATATTTATCATCACATTGCTCTTTGGGGCATTTAGCAATGCTGCACTAGCATCGGTTGTGCCAATTTTTACAGGGCGTGCGTTCAATGCCTTGAATGACTTCCAACAAACTACAATTTCAGGTGAGCAAGCCCTAAATATTACCTTCACGATGGTGTTAGCGGTTGTTGGATCACAAATCGTGCGAGCCTTTTTGCAATTTATGCGGAATTTCTCAGCAGAGATTTTTTCGCAGCGCATTGAGCGTGATGTGCGTGATGAATTGTATGGTAGCTTACTAGGTAAGGGCATGGATTTTCATGATATGCAGCCTGTTGGCGATATTATGGCGCGTGTTACTAACGATGTACGCGAACTAAACTTTATGTTCAATCCCGGTTTTAACTTGATTGTCGGGTCAAGTTTTTTCATTATTTTACCGCTTATCGTTTCACCGTTTATTCATCCACAATTGATTCTTGTGCCATTGGTGTTCACTATTTTGCATATTTTTGTGCAGATTCAATTGGTACGTGATGTGCATCCGATTGCACAAAAAGTCCGCCAGAGTTTTGGTAAGATGAATAGTCGTCTTGCTGAGGCGCTAGAAGGTTTGCAAGTGGTCAAGGGGACAGCACAAGAAGCAAATGAAGCAAGTTATTTTCAATCACTGGTGAACACAGTGCGTGACTACTATATTGAACAAGGTGAAATCGAAGCGCGTTATCTATCGACAGTGTTATGGGGGCTTGCGTTTGTCGCTGCCTTATTCCATTCAATGGTGTTATACAATGCTAATATCATTGATATAGGGGATGTCATCGCCTTCATTGGGCAAATCTATATGTTTGGTTTTCCCGTGTTTGCATCATTGTTTTCCTTATCACGGATTGCATCAGGCTATGCGAGTGCCAAACGTATTTTGGAAATTATCAATGCGGAAACAACACTCGACCAAAATGCTACAGGTCATGAAGCAACCTTAGCAGGTGAAATCATCTTTGAAAATGTAACCTTTGGCTATCAAGAACGGGCTGTACTACGTGATGTATCCTTCACAGTCAAACCAGGGCAAACGGTTGCTATCGTAGGTCAAACAGGCGCTGGTAAAAGTACCATCACTAAATTGATTAACCGCACCTATGATGCGACATCTGGGCGTGTATTGGTGGATGGGATTGATGTGCGCGATTGGGATTTATCGTCATTACGCTCACAAATCGGTAATATCGAACAAGATATTTTCTTATTCAGCCGTAGCATTGCCGAAAATATCGCCTTTGCTGATGATGAATGGAATCAAGCAGATGTTGAAGCGTCGGCTAAGAAAGCACAAGCTCATGATTTCATTGAGTCCTTCCCAGAAGGCTATGAAACAGTCATTGGTCAACGAGGTGTTACGTTATCAGGCGGACAACGCCAACGATTAGCACTTGCGCGGGCTTTCCAGAGTGATCCGCCTGTATTAATTTTGGATGATAGTACCAGTGCTATTGATAGTGCCACCGAAGATAAAATTCAAAAAGCAATCTGGACGGCTGCCGAAGGTCGAACCACCATCTTAATCACACATCGTCTATCCCAAATTCGTTGGGCAGATCATATTGTGGTTATTAAAAATGGTGAAGTGGCAGCACAAGGTAATCATGATGATTTACTAAATTCATCACCTGCTTATCGGCGTATTTTTGCGCGTTATGAAGAACCAACCGAAATAACACAATCATCGGAAACGGAGTAAACGCCAATGGGTTTCTTTGGAGGACTTGAGGGCGATAAGTATGATCGTCAGTATAGTGATGGCTATCTCGCACAACGTATGTGGGATTATGCCAAAAAGTTTGGGCGTAATGTCGTTGCGATTGTTAGCGCTGTTGCTATTTTATCTGTTGTGGTATCGCTACGTCCAATCCTGATTTCAGAAGGCATCGATGCCCTAGAATCCGATCAGAATATCCTTGTCCTGATTCTAATAGGCTTGTTTTTATCGGCGATCTTTGAATATGCTGCGAACTGGGTACGCCGTCGTTTATTGAGTAAAGTGATTGGTAATATTGTTGCCAATATGCGCGATGACGCATTTACAGCAGCATTAGGGCGCGACCTCGCATTTTATGACCGTAACAAAACAGGTAAAATTGTAAGCCGTATTACCACCGACACACAAGAATTTGGTGATGTCCTACTGTTTACGAGTGATGTCATCTCGCAACTGATCTCAATCATCTTCTTGTTATTGATTCTATTTCAACGCTCGGTATTCCTTACCTTTTTACTGATCGTAACGATCCCAGTCTATGCTGTTGCTGCCTATGGTTTCCGTATTTTAGCACGTCGTGTTACACGCCAAGGGTCACGCGCGATGGCAGTTGTGAATGACCAAATTCAAGAAAGTGTGACAGGTATTTCGGTAGCGAAGAACTTCCGCCGTGAGAAGATGATCTATAATGAATTTGTTGATGTGAATATGCTCTCTTACAATACGAACCTTAAAAAGAGTGTTGTTATCTCTAGTATTATTCCCACGATGAATGTTTTATCAGGATTTTCGATTGCGATTATTCTATATTTTGGTGCAAGCTCAGTTGTCGAAGGGGTGATTACAGCAGGGACATGGTATCTATTTATCCAAGGTGTAGATCGCTTCTTATTCCCAATTATCAATCTTGTCTCATTCTGGAGCCAATTCCAACAAGGTTTGGCATCGGCTGAACGTGTATTCGCGTTGATTGATGCAGATAACAGCCTCCAACAAATAGATGACCAATCAGGTAGTGATATCAAGGGACACATCACATTCAAAGATACATGGTTCTCCTACGATAATGAACAATGGATCATGGAAGATTTTGATCTTGATATTAAAGAAGGAGAAAGTGTCGCATTTGTAGGGCACACAGGTGCAGGTAAAAGTACTGTTGCCAAACTGGTAACACGCTTTTACGAATTTCAAAAAGGGGATATTCAGATTGATGGGCGCGATATTCGTACCTTTAATCTACAATCGTATCGCGCACGTTTAGGAATTGTGCCACAAACACCGTTCTTGTTTAGCGGTACGATCCGTGAAAATATCCGTTATGCGCGTCCTGAATCGACTGATGCAGAAATTGAAGAATTGGCGAGTAGTATCGGTGAAGGCGAATGGTTGGAAACCCTGCCTGAAGGTTTAGACAGTGATGTGGGTGAACGTGGCGCACGCCTCAGTATGGGGCAACGCCAACTAGTTAGCTTGTTGCGCGTGATGATCCAAAATCCTGCAATCTTCATTCTCGACGAAGCAACGGCTAGTATTGACCCCTTCACGGAGATGCAAATTCAAGAAGCGATTGATCTCATTCTTGCAAAATCAACCTCAATTTTGATTGCTCATCGTTTGAGTACGGTACAAAGTGCGGATCGAATTATTGTACTCAAAGAAGGCAAAATCATTGAGCAAGGTAGCCATGATAGCCTCCTTGAGCAAGACGGACATTATGCAGAACTCTACAATACCTATTTCCGTCATCAATCTTTGTCTTATGTCGAAAATGCGCGCGATATTCTATCCAATGATACACCACAAGGTGTCGCTGGCGATTAGATAGTACCGATTAAGTTGATAGTTGCATTAAAGAGATGTTCATTACAGATGAATATCTCTTTTTTGTTTCGCAACTTAATTCCTTGTAATCACGTACAGAAATGATAGGGCGTATTTGCCTGTCATTTTTGCGATTGTCAACTATACTAGGGCATATCTTCTCACATCAATAGTTGAGAAATCTTGAACCGTCGTGCGCCGATAGAATGGGATTATGGAACAAGAAAATAGCGAATTCCAACAAAAACTGAACGACTGGTTATATAAAATAGGCGATACGCTGACCTTATGGGGTCAACGAATGCTTGTTATTCTACAGAAAATTTGGGCTTGGTATAAATCAATTAACTGGCCTGATATTCCTCTAACTGCATTTCAACTCGTTATCTTATTTTATGTAATCTTTGGCATCATGTTCATGGTTTCAACACCGATACTCGAAGCCAGTGATGAATTATGGCATTTTGGGATGCTCGAAACCATCCGTGAAAATGATGGTGCATTACCTGAGCATGATGTATCTGATCCTGATCGCATTTATGAAAATAATCGAGATACCATCTATCGCCAAGAAGCTAGCCAACCCCCATTGTATTACTACACAATGGCACTATTGACTTCATCCATTGATATTTCTGATGCAGAAGCCTATCGTATACCGAATCCGCATGTTCGGGCAGGGCAACCAGATAGCTTTGGTAATAAAAATTTAGTGTTACACGCTGTCGATGGTGTGCCACTGCAAGGAACACCGCTCGCTATTTATATGGTGCGCGTACTTGGGATTGCAATGGGTGTTGTTACCATTTGGGCAGTCTGGCAATCTGGTGAATTAATTGCACCGCATCGTCCTGTTGTTGGCTTATTAGCAGGTGTGATAACGGCGTTTAATCCGATGTTCTTATTTATTTCAGCATCGGTCAATAATGATACGATGGTTATCATGCTGAATAGTGTGGTGATCTTATTAGCATTACAAACACTGCGCGAAGGTTTTGACCATCGCCGTAGTTTGCTTTTAGCTGTCTTGCTCGGTTTAGCAACACTCACAAAATTGAGTGCGTTGGTACTTGTCCCCGTGATTGCGATTGCCGCTTTATGGGTTGCTCGCCGTGATAAAAATTGGACAGGTTTGTTGGTACTTGGCATCGCCATGTTTGTTGCATGGGCAACAATTGCTGGTTGGTGGTATGTGCGTAATATCACACTCTATGGCGAATTGTTCGGTACACAAACGATGGCAGCCGTCGCAGGCGTTCGTGCTGAACCATATAATTTCTTTACATTCTTCTCTGAGTTTGAAGGCTTCCGACAAGGCTATTGGGGTGTGTTTGGTGCGTTCAATATCATCACGAACCCACTCATTTATGCCATATTTGATTTTGTGGTATTCATTGGTATTTTTGGGGTGATTTTCCTTGTAGCCCAATTAGTCTCAATCCAAGATTTTAGCTTTGCACGCCGTGAAATATCACTCGTGTTGTTTTTGCTTGGGATTATTTTGCTTGGATTTATCGCCTATATCAATTGGACATCACAGACGTATGCTTCACAAGGGCGCTTGCTGTTTCCGTATTTTGCAGCGATTAGCCCCTTATTGGCTGTCGGGTTAATCGAAATTTTGTGGTGGATATTGTTCTTACTCAGCCCACCAGATCGCTCTTATGTGCGTGCAGGGGATGCTGTACCCGAACCTATCTTGCGCGAAAGTTTGCAATGGCCTATTCGTATTTTTGGCTTGATGATTCTCTTGATTCCATTGTTTACCATAGCACCACAATATCAAGCACCAAAACCATTAGATGCTGTGCCTGATGATATTCAAGCAGTTTATGCTCGTTATGATGGCATTGAATTAATTGGTTATGATCGTATTGACCGACGCTATTTCCCCGGTGAAAAAGTTCGCTTGACGCTGTATTGGCGTGTTATTGAACCCACTGAGGATGATTTAACGTTAGCCATTGCGCTCATTAATCCTTTTGAAGATGTGATTAGCGAACGTACAATTTCAACTTATCCCGGTGCAGGCACATTACGAACAAGCACATGGGAAGCAGGTCAAATTTATGCCGATACGTATGAACTGCCACTCGTGCGTAATATCAATTCACGCTATCCATTCACATTGACCGTCAATTGGTATGATGACATCCCAGAAGATCGGGTCATCGCTTTGAATGAAGCCGATAACACCATCAATGTAGGCTTACAAATCGGTGCAGTGATTCAACCCAATTTAAGTGTCTCTTTTGGTAATCTCGAAATTTTAAGAGAAATTAACCCAGCAGAACGCACATTTGGGAGTGTTATCCGTGTAGAAGGTTTAGGCTATACAGAATTTGAAGACGATAACTTATTCAATGTTGATGTGCTGTGGGAATCACAGAGCGATATTGATAAAGATTATATTGCCTTCATGCACATTTACGATGACGACGGACAACTTGTCACGCAATATGATTTCCAGTATCAACTCCCAACACGGTATTGGACATTCAATGAAGACTTCCGTTTGACGTACTTTGTTGTTCCCCCTGAAAATGGCTTTTCAGAAGGGACATATCGCGTTAGTGTAGGCTGGTACGAAAAAGAGAATCCTGCTAATCGCTTAATTATTCAGGAAGCAACCGCAGAATTGCCTGAAATTAGTACCTATGATCTTTTCAGCTTTGATGTGGATGCGTCAGGTGAAATCATATTACCAGAGCTTGATATAGATGATCCTGATGATCTACTACAAGTTGCACCTGAACCATCGAATGATGAAGCCGAACTCACGCCAGAACTTGAACTTACAGAGGCTATCGAAGCGACTGAAACACCTGAAGAAACCCAAGCGGTTGAATCCGATAGTAACGAGGAATAAAACAAAAGGGCGCAGATAGAGCGCCCTTTTTTGTTACTTGCAAAAGTATATAAGGTTAATCGCCAGAGACTTAATCCGAAATAGCAAATTCTGCATGGTCATTCGCTGGATTATCCATCGCATCCAGAACATTGGCATTAATATACTGTGCTTCGGTGGCATCCCCTAATTGATATAAATACACTTTTATGGATTGTGTATCAGCAGGTATATCAATCCATTGCCATGTTAATAAACGATCACCAGCGCACCAATGCCGTCCTTGCCAAAATACAGTATCCGATTGTCCTATTTTTTGACCCTCAGCATCATGCGGTTGGATACTCCACTGATAATTGAGGTCAAAATTGGCAGCAGGTAATTGCCATTCTAATACTACTGCACCCATACCGATACCATAGCCTGTCAATGTAACATCACCTTCAAATGTCGATGGTGTAATTGGTGTAATCGGCACGCCTTGCCATTGCGGTGCGGTTTCCCAATAATGAACCTGATAGCCTGTGCCACCGTCACGCTCAGGGACGTACGTCGGGTTATCGGTGAGGTATAAGCCATCTATTGCATTTTCGGGCATATTGGGCGCTTGGATAACGGCAAATTCACCACGAGGGAACACAGCATAGCCATCCCCGATTAATGTACGCACGCAACTGGCTGTATCTGCTAGCATCACCGACCATACAACTGATTCATGATGTAAATCCCACGCCATACCATCACTTAATACGATAACATCATCGTAGTTTTGCACTTGCGCTTCGACATCATGTAAATAATGAATCGGGGTGGTAAATGCTGGATACTGCAAATCTTGGCTATCGACAAAGCGTAACACACCGCGCCAATAC
The DNA here is from genome assembly GCA_049680565.1 of Phototrophicaceae bacterium. Taxonomy (GTDB): domain Bacteria; phylum Chloroflexota; class Anaerolineae; order Aggregatilineales; family Phototrophicaceae; genus JAUZRW01. The sequence goes on along the minus strand of JBAUIA010000263.1, from coordinate 21,223 downwards.
AAACCTTGAGTCAATAAAATGAAAGCAAATGCTGTCAAAATGATTGTGCTGCCAAAGGATTTCAATGGCACAATTGATGCAATTTGATCGACACCAAGAGCAATTAGCAGCATCAATGCAGGGATACTGGCAATAAAATAATGTGGATAAACCCCTGCCCACTGTGGAATTAATGATAGCGCTGGTAAATAAGCCCATAAGAGTAATAAGGGCGCACTAAGTCGCCATTGCTTGCGTGCCAGCAAGCCAGTACCCACGATCAGCAATCCTGCTAAGATTAACCAGATACCTGATGGGCTAACTGCTTGATTCATCACAGCTTGATTATTGGGAGCAAGCCAAGTTTCCAATCCATACCCTGTTGTTAAGTAAGCTAAGTAGCGCAACGATAAACTTGAAAACGCTGCCTCATTGTTGGCTAATTGGCTCACTGCTTGCGGATTCCCTTGATCGGGATTGGCTTGTGCTGTTTGATAAAAACCGATGCCATAGGGGAGCATCACAAGCACGCTGAATAAGATGCTGATAGCAATGGCACGCCAAGAAATATTGTGCCATTTTACGAGAACAATTCCTGCGTAAATTGGTAATAATGCCCACGCTGCAAAATGAATTTGAAAACCAAAGAGCAAGATCGGCATTGTCCAAACTTGCGCCCACTCATGACGATTTAACCATCGGCTACGCTCGGATTTGTTAAACTCCCAAAATCCATATAAGCCGAGCAAAATGCCTAATAATACAAAGGGTGTATGGAAATCTTGCGCCCAAATTTTACGACTATATAGCACTGCCCAAGGACTCATCGCATAAGCTAGACCTGCAATCAGTGCAATTGTTCGTCCAAAATAACGATGTGCAATAATCCATAGCAAACCAACCCCGACCACATTCAGACCCATCACGAAATAAATGGCTGTCATTGGATTACTATTAAATAGAAATGGAATCCCCATCACATAGACACTCGTTGGTGGATTTGGGATACCAACCGAAGAATTAATACCCGTCACAGGGAAATAGTCCCCAGCTACCATACGTTGCGCTAATGATGATAACATCGCATCATCATGGAAAAATTCAACGATCCCAGCATTACCAAAGCGCATCAAACTAGCAACGATCAAAATGAGTAGCAGTACAATCCAATCACGGCGTTTGATAAGCGTTATTGTGAGCATGATTGTTCCTCTAATGCTAGCAAAATTTGATTATTGGGCAGTGACTCGCCATTTTGTATGATCGGCAAGCGTGTAACCGTCGCGCGATCATATAAGCCAATGGCAATTGTGGTGACTGACTCATCAAAAGTAAGCTGATGTGTATCCAATAAAGTCTGACCCGTGCGCCAATGCCATGCTGGATAATTATTGTTGAAAGGCGGCGCATCACCAGATGTGACTAATGCACCTTCGGCATTTAAACCTTGCACCATTACGACCAACTCTTCACGAGGTGCATTGTCTAATTGCCAACCCAATGTGATGTCATAATTGGTTTCGGTTCGTTCGATGGTGGCACATAATAAAGATGCAAACTCAGCGCCGAATTGATATGGACGATCCCAAGTTGCTACGATGCGGTCATCGCTTGTGTCCACTGTAATGATGGGGTCAAGTAAGATGCGGTCTGTGCCGTTCGTTAGGGTGACTGTGCCATTTTCATCGAGTAATTGAATCATAATACGTCCGACATAAGGTGGAATGTCGGTTTCAAAGAGGCGTAATCGGTAGGGGTCACGCGCAAAGCGATCAGGTGTTAATGTTGAAAATTCACCCGCAGCAGGTTGTAGATTACTACTCGTTGCCCATGCAGCATCTTGCGATAGGCTAACTAATTGTACTAATGGACGATAATTTTGTGTGGTAGTGCTAGTCGTATGCCAATATAAATCAATATCCAATGGGTCACTTTGTGAGATACTGCTATCATTGAGTGTGTATCCCAATAACATAATATCATCGGTCAATTGACTATTGAGTTGTGTTTCCATATAACGCGGTTCAGTTGCTGGTGATTGATATTTAAACCAATGATTCGATTGAATCACACGATCATTAATGACAGCAAATCCAATGATTAAGACGGCTAAAATAATACCTGTACGTGTTGATATAGGTGAGTCATCATCGTTGTTTGTATCATCTATTTGATGTCTACCAAAATAATACAATCCGAAGCAAATCAGGATGCTTAACCATGTGATGACGCTTGCGGTTAGTTGTATCGGTGTGCCAACATAATTTAATTCAACAAGGTGTTCACCTGCTGGCAAATCAATTGTAATTAATCCAATTTCATCATCAGGATAAATATCGACTTTAATACCATCAACGGTTGCTTGCCATCCCGGAAAGTAATATTGCCGAAAGCGCACAGCACGATCTATATCAGTGCTCACACGAATGATATTATCAGCAATGCTTTCTTCCGAAAATCCTTCCCAATTGACAGCAGCAATATCCCGCCCAAAAACCCTTAGATGAAAGGGTTCATCAATGTAACGTTCGGGGTTTGGCGGTACATCAAGGAAAATGCGATCTCCCCAAATAGGATTGAACTCATCATAAGAGACTGTTCCCCAAGTACGGTCTGTCTGTTCATGCAAAATTTCATCATACGCTGAGATATTGTCCCAGTTTAACCAAGCATCATATGGTTGACTAATGGGCAAAATTTGCGCGACTACAAGTACGATTCCACCAACCATCCCGACAACATGCCATTTTTTGGGTAGCAGCAGTAGGCTTGCACCGCCTAATAAGCCTATAAGTACTGCACCGATACGCAATAAACGGGCAGGGAAACGTAAATTAGCAAAAGCAGGGATCGTTAGCCAAACATCGAGCGATATATCGAGTAGCATAAAAATCGTAAACCCAAGTCCCAACATACTCATGAGGAGTACACCGTACTGTTTACGACGCAAAAAGCCAGCTATGCCAAATAGACTTAGTATGCCACCCACGAGACCAAGCGTGATTGGAAAATCTAAAAAGCGATCTGTGCGATCAATCAAACGTGGCAATGTGAAAATATCACTCACTGGTAGATATTGTTCGATTAGATAATTAACAGTTTCGTCCAGACCTTGCGAAATTTGGATATATTGTAATTCCAATAATGTTGGGATGAGGAAGATGCTAGCTAATCCAACACCAAGTACAAATCCACTGCCGATATAAAGCCATCGCCAAAATAGAGCTTTCATATCCAATTTTGCATAGGCAATTGGTGCTAAGAAAGCGAGTGGAGCAGCATATAATGTACTGATATACATCATGGGTGTGTGCGTCATCATTAAAGCTGCATAGGGTAGAGCGATGCCTAAGATGCCGTATAAGGTTGGTTTTTTACTATTTTTGATAACACCCAACATCAAATAAGGAATGAAGGCTGCCGACATAATCTGAGCAAGGCTGCCTTGCCACCAGACTTCGTATAAGCGCGAAGGGGCAAATGTCCATAATGCGGCTGCAAGTATAGCTGCTGGCGTAGAGACAAATCGGCGGGCGAGTAAATACATGCCAACACTACCCACTGACCATGCTAATGTCTGTACGAGGTTATAGGCTGTAGTAATGTGAAAACCGACTAGCTCAAATAACGCTGTGAAATAAGCATATCCGGGAGCATAGAAATTAAAAATAGGATAGCCATAACCAAGATGCAAATAACTAATCCAGCGCGGATATAAGTTGCCATCTTGGAGTGCTAGTGTCATAGCATGAATCCGATGAACATGCACTTCTACATCTGCGCCTGCTGCAATACCGTCACCCCATGTTGGCAAAGCAACAATGAGCGGTAGTAATAAGGCGAGGATGATACCCCAATCTAATCTGTTGATACGCTTTAGCATAGAATCCGAAAGACCTTCTGATTGTGACACGGTACTATAGCAATCGTGCCTAATCGTGGCAATACTCGGTTAAGGGCGGAGGATAGTTTCCATAATAAAAACGCCATGTTATCAGACGATAACATGGCGTGAGAAGCGTCAGTAATGGGTGTTAAAATTGATTAGTTACGAGTTACAAATTGTGAACTGACGTAACCTTCATTACCATTGTAGTTAATCACAACCCAATCACCTTCTTCACGGATAATGGCATACCAGTTACCGCGTGTAATCACGCCGATGATGTCAAAAGTTGTGCTACTACCTGCGCGAACATTCAAGCGTGTATTGGCTTGTACCGCAGGATAATCTGGTGCAGCAACATTTTGAGGGGCATCATCTACACTGCTAGGAACACCTGCACCACTTTTCCACGCTTGTACGAGTGGGCGTAGTGTGTCGAGCGATTGTGTACCATATTGTTGGCTGGGTTCGATATGTGAATTTTCCATAAATTCGTTCCATGTGCCAACGAGAATTACATCTGCACCTGAATTTACTGCGCCGTTGAAGCTAGTCGCTAAGAACTGTCCACCGTTACGCCCACGCGGTGAAGTCGGATTACCTCGTCCATCACGTTGTGCGATCAAATCTTCATTCCAACCGGGATGGATGGTTGGGATATACAGTGAACCACCAGCGTTACGCATCCGTGATGCTTGAGATTGATATGTTCCTGTACGACCATTACCCCATGCAAGGTTGAAAGCATACATGCCGTCCATTGCACCACCATAGATACAGCATCCATTAATGCCTTCAGCAATCCAAATGGTATTACGATCAGGATCAACGGTATTACGCACATTTTGCCAATCGGTTGCGCTGAGTCCGAGATTATTCTGGAAAGCGAAGAAGATGACTGGTTTACCTTGATAGCGTAAATAGGCAGGATGATTGGCGCGATCATAGACAATATAATTGAGTGAATTGACTAATGAATCAATGCTAAAGTCACGGTCAAATGCATCAAAAGCGACTCCAACTTGGAAACCGCGTTCAGCAGCACGATCAAGTAAATTGTTGAGCACAGGCGTGGTTGTTATACCATCATCAAGCCCATACCAACTGGTCACAAAACCATCAATGCCAGCACTTTGCGCTTGGTCAATGTGCGTTGCTGCCACACCGGGGTCGCGTGAATCATAGTTACCAATTGCTGGATAATCGGTCAAAACATCTGCTTGCCATTCCCAACTTTGCTGACCTGCCCAGAAACCCATATAGAATGCCCAGACACGCCGTTCATCTTGTGCTTCAGTATTGCTGATAGTGCTTGTACTAAAGAATAATGCGATAGCCAGAAGGCTCACTACAATAATACGATACGATTTCATGTGATAGTTCCCTATTTTCCATTTTCGATATTTGTCCTACAGAGTCCCACCTCTCGTAAGGCACATCGTAATGGAATAACAAAAGCGTTAGAATGGGATAAAAGTACACGGGAGACAATGGTACTATCATTAATCCATTAGCAAATATGATGAGAAATATATACGATTTTCAGTTATTTTGTTGTTTTATAGAAAAAGAGGAGCGCTTCAATAACACTCCTCATGAGGATTTAGTTCTCGATTTCGATAGCCATTGCAACGGCTTCGCCACCACCGAGGCACAAAGCAGCCACACCTTTTTTTAAGCCACGATCTTGCAAGGCATGAATTAAAGTGACTAATACCCGTGAGCCACTAGAGCCTAATGGATGACCGAGTGCGATTGCACCACCGTTAACATTGATTTTCTCAAGTGGGATTGCATAGCCATCACGCTCTAAACCACGCATATCAGCTAAAACTTGTGCAGCGAAGGCTTCGTTAAATTCATATAGATCAACTTCATCATGTGTCCAACCAGCTTTTTGCAATGCTACAGGGACAGCTTTTACAGGCGCATAGAAAATCCATTTTGGATCAATCGCTGCTTGTCCGTAGCCGACAATGCGTGCCACCACATCATGCCCGTTTTGTTCAGCGTAATCCCGACTGGCAACAACAACGGCTGATGCACCATCGTTGAGTCCGGGAGCATTACCTGCTGTTACTTGTCCATCTGTTTCAAAGGCAGGGCGCAAGCTAGCGAGAGCTTCTAAAGTGGTACTAGGGCGGATGGGCTCATCACGATCAATAATGATTTCGCCTTTGCGTGTTTTAATCGTTACAGGGGCAATCTCTGTGGCGAATTTACCTGCTTCAGTTGCTTGATGCGCGAGTTGATGGCTGCGAAATGCAAATTCATCCATTTCTTCACGCGTGACTTCAAGTTGTTTACCAATAAATTCTGCTGCATTGCCCATCAACCAATGATTAAAAGTATCCGTTAGTCCATCAATTTCTAGCGCATCTTCAAATTCAACTGCCCCATATTTTGAGCCACTCCGTAACCGTGAAAAATGAGGCGCATTGCTCATACTCTCCACCCCACCTGCTAAAAATAGATCACCATCTTCTGCTTTGATGGCAGAGGATGCCAACATAATACTTTTAAGTCCACTACCACATACTTTATTGATTGAAACACCGCCCACATGGTCAGGGACACCTGCATTGATACTAATTTGGCGTGGGAGTGCTTGCCCAACACCTGCACTAATCACATTGCCAACAATCACCTCATTAACATTGGCAGTATTAATACCACTGCGTTCAATCGCTGCTTTAAATGCAACCTGACCAAGTTCTGCTGCGGATAATGGTGCTAATGCCCCCATCAATTTACCTTGTGGTGTACGTGCGCTACCCAATATAACGGGGTCTCTCTTAGATTTATCGCTCATTAAAATCGTTCCTTTGTGTGTGTAAAAAAGACAATCTAATCATAATTTAATTATCAAGGATAATTATAGGTCTGTGATGGGTCGCTTTCAATAGGTGATACAATACATAAAAGTGATAGTTTGGAGTGATAGCGTATGAAACGGATGATTGTCATTTGGTGTGTGCTGATTAGCAGCATTATAATCGCAAGTTTGTTACATCCTGCATGGTCAATGGCGACCAATCCTTGGACAATTAATGCGTTGATTTTGTTGACCATGCTTTTATTTATTGAGCTAGGATTAGTGCATTATCGTAGTCGAATGCTTGATTTAGAAGATTTGTTGAAACAGAGTCAATCACAGATGCGTAGTAATGAGAAAGAACAACAGTATATTTCACAGGTATCACAAAAGGAATAAGTTATGCGGATACGCATTGCACTATTGGTAATAATTGGGATTTTCACCACAGTTGCAGCCATTGCACAAACAAATAATGGTGAAACACCGACAACCGCCGAACTGCAACTCACAGCGACTCAGTTGATTGCCGATGCAACCGATACGGCTGAAGCATTTAATGGCACAGCAACCCCAACGGATACACCCGACTCATTTGTCTTAACAGCAACGGCACTCGTTATCCAAGCTACCCAGACAGCAGAAGGCAATGGCTCGATACCTGTACCTGCTACAGTATCGGGTAATCAATTTGAACTTACAGCCACACAACTCATTATGGAGGCGACAGCAACTGCACAAAGCGGTGGCATCACATCATCTATAGCAGATGATGATGAGTCACAAGCCCTCAATACAACGATTTTAGCGATTGGACTCGTGATCTTTGCATTAATTATCATTGGTGGTGGCTACATCGTGTTAAATTCACGCGATGAGCAAAAACTAAAACCATAAGAAGGAATTTTATGCTATCTGAGGCAATACTACACGAGCATCTACAGACACCTTTCAAGTTTTTTACCTCGGTTGATAGTTCTAATGATATTGCTCAAGAGTGGTTACGTGCTGGGGCAGATGCGCTGAGTATAGTAATTGCGGATGAGCAAGTCAAAGGGCGCGGACGAAGGGGGCGTATTTGGTATACGCCACCACAGGTTGCACTAGCTGTATCTATCATCCTTAAACCAACTAGCACGTTCGCAGCGCGTGCGAGTATGGTTGGGGCATTAGCGGTCTATGATCTGTGCCAATCATTACACATTGATGATGTAGGTATTAAATGGCCCAATGATGTGCAAGTATCAGGTAAAAAAATATCAGGGATTCTCCCCGAAGCGATTTGGCAAGATGACACGCTTGTGGGCGTGGTGCTTGGAATTGGTGTCAATGTACGCAATGAACTCGGCGACGAACTACTTGCCATTGCAACAACGCTCCAGCAGGAAACGACTGAGCCTTTGCATCGTGCAGCACTAATAGGCTTTTTGATGCAGCGTATTAGGTACTGGAGCACGCTCATTGATAAAGATGATATTCATCTAGCATGGAAAGCACGTCTGACAACCATTGGGCAACAAGTGAGCGTCACAGGTCATCAGCTTCACATCGTAGGGCAAGCAGTGGATATTGACCCTGATGGTGCATTGCTGATAAAAACAGCCGATGGTAGCATTCAACGTGTATTAGCTGGTGAGGTTAGTCTAAGACCGCAACCATAAACCACTCTCACCGATTATCACGCCATAAACCAGATCATGCGTTTACAAAATAGCGCGACTACCATCTCATTAACAAAGGATTCAGATCGTATGGGTGTCAAACTTGATTGGGATATCGAAGCCGAAAAAGGCAAGAAAAAAGAACATCGGGAAGATAGCAAACAGCGTAGCAATCGCTATAGCAGTGTTTTTAGATTATTTTTGACAATTGCACTCTTCGCAGCTTTATTAGCTATTGGTGTCTATCTCATATTTCAACGGGCTGAACAAGTCGATCAATATACTGAACAATTGCTCATTGATACCGTTCAAGCTGAAGTTGCTGCGTTGCGCCTCGGCGATTTTACATCATTTGAAGCGCGTCAACGGAGCGCGACAGCCGATTGGGCGATTAACCAACGTGAGGTTTATGAAGCCTATCAAGCCCTCAAAGTGGGTTCATCCGTGATTTTATCAGGGCAAGTTCTCAACACTGAAATTGAGGGTCAGCGCGGGCGGGTGCAAGTCGAAGAGATTATTGATGGTATTCCTTACGTCCAAACATGGTTTTATTGGCGCTATGACGAAGGTTGGTATCATGTGCCACCTGATTATACCTTTTGGGGTGCTTCACAAGATATTACTACAGATAACTATGCCATTCGCTATCGTGATCTTGATACTCGGATTGCACAACAAATTCAGCAATCCATAGATCGTTGGTTAGTGGATGCGTGCAGATTGACTGATTGTGCTACTGTGCCATTCATAACAATTGATATTTTACCTGCGCCTGATTCACCTGTGCGTTGGGCAGATAATGAGCAGAACGCATGGCAATTGATTGTGCCATCACCCTATACCGAACGCGCACGAAGTGATATTCCCTTGGATACACAAATTCAAATTGATGTTGCAAGCCGTCTTTCAGAACGTGTTATCGCACAAGCAAGCAACGGCTTACAGGCAATTGAAACGGCTGATGCAGCGTATCTGCTGGATACAACCGCAGCATGGCTTGTCGGGCGTTTTGTGCAACTCAATCCTGAAACCTATTTCATACAGAGTTTGATTGATAATCATGGAATTGAAACCGTATCGTCAATATTACAAAATTTACAAGCAACCTCATCTATTAACATCGTGGCAAGCAGCGTCGGTGCGCCAACAATTGCTGACATCACGGTAGATTGGCGTGATTTTGTCTTATGGCGTTTGAATCTCGAAGATGAGCTTATGGCGCAAAGGAACGAAGGAGCATGGACAATATTATATGACTTTACGGATGTCAATGTGCGTAATACAGCCTATCAGCGTTATAACGATAACCTTCTCGCCACAGCACGCAGTGTCACATCAGCAACCGTTGTTATGTCTGATACAGGCATCCCACAATTGATTGCGCGTGTGAATGTTACACGCGGATTTGAAAGTGGTGAGGAAATAATTGTCTTTAATTTAATTAACATGAATTGGCTTCGCGCAAACTGAAGCTATGATACAATCTAAACACCCTATTTAAGTTAATGAAGGAGGTATGCTATGAGTGACTTTGACGATTTCCGCGATATGTTCGATGATGACGATGATGATGAGTATAGTGATATATCGTTTGACGATATTGTCGATGAGGACTTAGATTATGGTCAGGAAATTGGCTATACGGATGAATTCGATGTCATCGATGAACCCGTTGAAGCGGGTCCTGTTAATCAATTTGTAAATAGTATGACCCCCCAACAACGCTTGATTATTTCAGCTATGTTATTTGGTAATGTCCTGATTTTAGCGATTGGATTGTTGATTGCAACAGGTCGCCTCGGCTAAAAAAAACGGCATGGTTAATTTCCATGCCGTTTTTCATATGTTCACCTATTCTGCTGGTTGTAAAACTAATGTTGCGACCCCATTCGCTGTCACATCATCTTCTTGTGATAACATTGGATTGTATTCAATCAAACGCCATTGCTCGACCATATCTCGATAATGTTCACTCATTGGATGTCCACTTTGACCCGTTGTGTGAATGGTCAAATTATTGCTAAAGTCACTGAAATCCAAGATCATTCGCATGGATGGCACGGCTTGTACTGTGAAGCCATCATTACCCCCGAATGTCCATGATGTCGCATTGACAATTTCTGCACCACCGCTTGTTTCAATATTGCTTGTGTTAACAGTATCTTCAATTAAACCGATACCACTCAAACCAAGTGGATTGCTAACGAATGTAGCCGTATGCAATGCTCCCCAACGCCATTCATCACGATTATCACCTAATTGCTCTGTAACGACTTCTTGCGCGCTTGTTAGTGATGTAATGATAATTGCATCACGGGTTTCGATATCTTCGGTTTCGATATTATCCCACCATGCGTTTTCAGGATCGTTCATTAACAAAACTGTTGTCATCATGTTTTGATCGTTGCCTGATGCACTACGATCAAATACAGCTAATTCATCGTCAAATATATTCGTGGTTAAGGCTTGCCAGAATGCAGCGAATAGGGCAGCTTGTGGACTATCCATGTGCATTTGATAATCCCAATCTAACATCCAATCACGCAGATTGTTGAGGTCATCACTACCCATATCCATATCTGTTAGAAAGGGTGCAATATCTTCTGCAAAGATGAATTTGTTATCGCCATGAATCGCTGCAAATGAGTCAGCATCGTGCAGATCAACCGCTTCTAACAGTTCATTGATGCGTTCACCACGATTCCCAATTGCCCAATCATAATCGAAGACATAGTGGGCATTTTCACCGAAGTCATCACCGAGTTCTTCAGCAAGATAAGCATAATACGATTGGGGTACAAATGCTTGATTAGCACTGCTGATATAACCACGTTCAGGATTTAATACACTTGGAATATATTCGTAAGGAACATAACCGAGCCATTCATATTGATCTGTTGTACCATCAACAGGCATGACTCCTGTATGACCTTCGGCACGAATAGGGAAACGTCCTTGGGTTTGATAGCCGATATTGCCATCAACATCTGCATAGACAAAATTCTGTGCTGGAATATCCCAAAATTCTAGCGCATCACGGAATTCATCCCAATTTTGAGCGCGGTTTAGGCGTAGAATTGCTTCAATAATTGTGCCTGTTTCGTCGGCTGTCCAATGGAATGCAAGCGGATTTTCATTATTGAATCCCAATAATTCGCCTGTTTCATCATCAACTTGATTATCATTGATGATTGCACCCAGATGCGTCACACGGACTTGGATAGTTGTGCTACCACCATCCCCATAATTGATAACTTCTTCGCGCAATTCTGCATCACGCCATTCGCCATTCCACATATATTGCAGATCATTATCAGGGTTAAATTGCATTTGATACAAATCGAGGACATCTGTACCAAGATTGGTCACACCCCAGCCAATGCGTTCATTATGCCCGATGATAATCCCCGGTGATGCTGAAAAACCAAATCCGCGATTACTATATGGGCAGTCCGTTGTGATCGGTTGGCAATATAAGCCGACTTCATACCAAATCGACGGATTTTGAATCCCTAAATGGGGGTCATCAGCGAGAAGCGGCATCCCTGTTGCACTACGTTCACCTGATACGACCCAATTGTTACTCCCTAATGAATCGCCAAAACCAAATAGCGACAAAGTTTCTGGATTGTAGTTCCCTGCTAGTTGTGTGCGAATCCCACGAATCCCTGCTGTATCTTCTATTTGAATACTTTCAAAAGTTTCACCAGCTTGTGGTAATTCTGCTTCTAAAATAATGGTCGGCTGATTTTCGTAATCATAATCAGGTTGATAAAGTGCTGCCATCGCATCACCAAATTCACCTGCAATTTCCGAATAGACCAATTCATTACTGTAATTACTGCTGCTAAGATCGTATGCCATTGCTTTTGTCCATACGACAGTATGTAGCGGTGTCCAAGGCTCAATTTCAAAATTAACACCTGTTAAGCCCAATATGTTGTACTCAAAGGCTAATTCACCAATCGGACGATTGAGAATATAAGCATTAACACCCTCGGCAAAGGCTTCTAATTCTGCAATGACATAATCTGGCATCGCTTCTAAATCACGCAAGCTGGATTCTTCCCAGCCAATGGTACGGATGAAAATATCAGTACCTGTGAGGGCATCGCTTTGACCGGTTAATTCTTGGATGCGACCTGTACCTGTATGCCGCCAAAATTCCATTTGCCACCAGCGATCTTGTGCTTGCACATAGCCTTGTGCAAATCGTAAATCATCAATATTGCTGGCATAAATATGCGGTACACCAAACTCATCACGGATGATTGTTACTTCATCATTGAGTCCTTCGAGTGTGACTGTGCCTTCATAGTCGGGGAGAGGACCTCGTGTCCAACCGTTGACTACAAAAGCACCGACTGCGACAAGAATAATCACCACAGCAAGTAATCCTAAGAGGATATTGCGTAACCATTTCATTGTTTAAAAACCTTTTTAGAAAGAATGTTTAATATTAACGTGGAATTTTACACGATGTCTATTAAATCTACGAGAGACAGTCTATAAGGATGAAAATAGACTGTGTAGGGGAGCGTCGCCGTGTTGAGTCCATAATTATTTTAGTAGCTCATCCACCGAGTGCTTCTAGCTCAATTTCGATGCTATCAATATAACTTGTTGCCTGTTCTGCGTAGATGCCGTCAGGGTCTAATGCTAGATATTGCTCAAAATCGACCATCGCATCCTCCCGACGTGCCATTGTGTAAAATAATACCCCACGCTGAAAGTAAGCACGCGCGTAAGTTGGGTCAAGCGCAATCGCCATATCAAAATTATCTTCAACGCGATCCCATTCATAAATCAAGAAAATGATCTCGCCTCGAATAGTATATAACTCAGCTAACATTAGATTATCAATTTCATTATCTTCTGCGAGGGTGATTGCCTCATCAATGTCGGCAATGGCACTATCATAATCAAGTGATAATGCGTGAAGGCGTGCGCGATAACTCAGTAGAACAGCTTTGTATAAGCCTTCTGAGTCTGCAATCTCTGACTCGAAAAGTTCGAGAGCATCTTCGATATTATTTTGTTGAAAATATATCCAACTCAAATTTATTAAAGATGGAAAATGTGTGAACCGTGTATATTCAGATAGTAATACCTGATATATTTCCCTCGCCTCTTCATAATTACCAAGTGCCAGATGTGTATTAGCAGTATAAAAATTTAGAGTAAATGCCAAACTATTGTTATCTTCTTGAAGAACATCATCAAAATATTCAAGGGCTGTTTCATAATTTCCTAAGATGTAATGGATGATTCCAACAACTATATTAACTGCTTGCTCATCATTAACATAAGGAATATTAAATCCATACCCTTCATGCGTTCTCAGATAAGTTGAATTAGCTATAATAAGCGGATACGCCGAACCTAATCCTATGTATCCTCCGCTAGCAGAAGTTTCTATAACCACTAAACTAGGATAATCACCGGATTGTGTAGCAACTTGAATACCATCAACTTCAAGTAATGTTATTACTTCACCTAGAAATTCTTCAATAGGTTCTAGCGATGTGTAGTATCCATCAACATTTATATAGATGATCTGATTTCTATCATCTTCTTGTCCATTTACCACACCAACACCGAAAATGAGCAAAAACAGTACTAAAATTGATTTTTGCATAAAACTGTACATGAGTCCCCTAAAACCGCTAGATTGTAAATTTACGTAAAAATAAGCCAACATTGTGAAACGCACGTTCGCAAACTGTCATAAATCTGGTATAATGATAGCATTGAATCACAAACGAAACGTGACGATTTACCTGCGCTATATGAACAACAATTTTGCACATCGGTATCATCAGCTTTATGAAAGTTTTGTCCTCTAACGGAGGTCATTTTTGCTATGATACTTACCCGAATTTTAGTAGGGATTGTGCGTTGTTTTTGTAGCGCTATTCATTTGGAATGGAAAGGAGACATGCAGCCACTGTGCTGTATCAGTCTATGACAGATAACGATCAAAATCTTAGTAATGTCGGTAATATCCGTACAATCAATATCAATGAGGAAATGCGAGGCTCATTTCTTGATTATGCCATGAGCGTCATTGTTAGCCGTGCGCTGCCTGATGCGCGTGATGGGCTTAAACCTGTGCATCGACGGATTCTTTTTGCGATGTATGATATGGGTTTGCGTGCTAACACATCTCACAAGAAAAGTGCGCGTATTGTGGGTGAAGTGCTGGGTAAATACCATCCACATGGGGATACCGCCGTTTATGATGCGATGGTACGTATGGCACAAGTTTTCAGCTTACGCTATCCACTCGTTAACGGGCAAGGTAACTTCGGTAGTCAAGATGGTGATGGCGCAGCAGCGATGCGGTATACCGAAGCCAAGATGGCAAATATCACCGAAGAATTACTATCTGATATTAACATGGATACGGTTGATTTTGTCGATAATTACGATGGCTCACAACAAGAACCCTCTGTATTACCAGCACGCTTGCCGAACCTCTTACTCAATGGGGCAACAGGTATCGCTGTCGGGATGGCAACCAATATCCCACCCCATAACCTGAGCGAACTGATTGAAGCGATTACGTTCTTAATTGATAATTATGATCGTATGGATGAGATCACTGTTGACGATATGATGCAATTCGTCAAAGGACCTGATTTCCCAACAGGTGCAACCATCATCGTAGGCGATGACCTCAAAGAAGCCTATGCGACAGGGCGCGGACGGGTTGCCATTCGTTCGACGGCGGCTATCGAAGAAAGTCGTGATGAAACCTTCCGTATTGTCATCACCGAAATTCCGTATCAAGTGAGTAAATCAGGCATTATCGAACGGATTGTTGCGCTCGTGCGTGATGGTCGCATTGATGGTATCCGTGATTTGCGCGATGAGAGTGACCGCGAGGGCTTACGACTTGTCATTGAACTCAAGAAATTTGCACAACCGGGGAAAATCCTTAACCAACTTTACAAATACACTCAATTGCAAACATTTTACAGCATGCACATGCTGGCATTGGTCAATAACGAACCACGTAATTTAAGCCTTAAACGCTCTTTGCAAATTTACATTGAGCATCGCTATGATGTGATTGTGCGCCGTAGTAACTTTGAACTCGATAAATTACGCGCGCGCGCGCATGTTTTAGCTGGCTTAATTAAAGCTGTCTCCAATATTGATCTTGTCATTTCAACGATTCGTAGTGCGCCAGATGTTGAAACCGCGCGTGCTAATTTGCAAGTCCGCTTTGAACTCAGCGAAATTCAAGCGAGTGCGATTCTTGATATGCAATTGCGCCGTCTAGCTGCGCTTGAACGTCAAAAACTACAAGATGAATTTGATGAAGTCCAATCACGCATTGATTACCTTGAAGATTTGTTATCCAACCCGCAAAAAATCTTACAACTCATTCGTGATGATGTGACTGAGATCAACGAAACATATGGCGATGCTCGCCGTACAAAAGTTGAATATGGCAATGCTTACTTCGATGAAGCTGACCTCGTACGCGAAGAACAAGTCATCATCTCCTTAACACAACGGGGCTATATCAAACGTGTTCCTGCACGCCTCTACAAAGCCCAACGACGCGGTGGTAAAGGGGTTATCGGCATGCAAACCAAAGAAGAAGATGCACTCTTTGACCTATTTGCAGCCAGTAGCTTGAACACCTTGCTATTTTTCAGCAATAAGGGCAAGGTTTACTCCGAGAAAGCCTATGCAATTCCTGAAACAGGGCGTGCAAGCCGTGGAACGCTCATTCATTCTGTTCTGAACTTGGAACACGATGAATACATCACAGCCATTCAACCTGTATCGAGCTTTGATATGCCCGATCACTACTTTGTCTTAACAACACGACAAGGACGGATAAAACGGGTTGATCTTGAACAATTTGAAGCGGTTCGTCCAAGTGGCTTGATCGCCATGAGCCTCCATGACGATGATTCTGTGGGTTGGGTTAAATATACCAATGGCTCACAAGACATCATCATGGTGACGGAATTTGGGCAAAGTATCCGCTTCCCTGAAAGCGATGTTCGTGTGATGGGTCGTCCTGCTAGTGGTGTCAATGGGATGAAGCTCATTGAAGGCGATGCAATTACCAGCATGGATGTGATTGACCCTGATGAACACACGCATATTCTAGTCGTAACCCGTAATGGCTATGGCAAGCGGACACCGATTGAATTATACAGCCGTCAGGCACGGTATGGCTTAGGCGCACAAACACTCAAACGAACCGAGAAAACAGGCGATTTGGCTTCAATGCGTGCGATTAAAGCGACTGATGGTATCATGATTATTTCACGCAATGGCATTGTGATCCGCACAGATATTGAATCGATCCGCGAGAGTAATCGCGGTACACAAGGTGTGAAAGTCATGAATTTGACAGGTGGCGATGAAGTTGTCGGCATTGCGATCTTGCAAGATGATGGTGAAGACGATGAGGATGCAATTTTGGTCGATGACGATGGAAATATCATTGCCGATATTGAAGATGTCGAAGACAATGAAGAAGTCACTGAACAAGATGACGATGAAGAATAAAAAGGCATAGTCATTCAATGATAGTATAAACAAAAAGCGCGAGTGATAAATTACACTCGCGCTTTTTTTATTGCGTATTTTAAAAGAATAATGACTAAAATTATTCTTCGTCTTCGTCTTCGCTGTCTTCACCGATGACAGGAGCAGCACCGTCTGATGCTTCTTCAGCAGCAGCGTTGACCGCTTCCATTTCAGCAGCACGTGCAGCCGATGGTTGTACGATTTTGACAATCATTTCTTCTGGATCATTGATAACCATGATGCCATCTCTCAATGGCAAATCTTTAACAGCAATGGTATCACCAATGGTATCTAATCCACTGACATCAATGGTAATTTTATTGAGCAGGGTTGAAGGCAACATTTCAAGTTGAATGCTGTTCGGACCAGTCAACATGATACCTTTACGGGATGTTACAAGTGGGCTTTGACCTGTGATTTCGATCCGTACTTCTGCACGAATTGTCTTTTTCATATCAGGTGCAAGGAAATCAACGTGTAGAATTGTTCCCTTGATAACCGCACGTTGGACTTCACGCGCCAAAACAGGGATGGTATCGCCACCTTCGACTTGGATGTCGATGACGTTCGTACCACCAGCGTTGCGTAAGGTTGTTTCTAATTCACGGTAATCAAATGTGAGGCGTTGTGGTTCGATATTCGGACCATAAACAGCACCCGGTACTTGCCCCATATTGCGTAATTGGCTTACTTTCTTACCTTTAATTGCACGAGCTTCTGCTTTGATACTATACTCAGCCATGACTAAACTCCTTCTTGTTTCCCCGATTGCCGAAGACCCTGCGGGGTATATTATTTTCGCTTTGTTTTCTGAACCCGACCATTTTATCGAGATGATGCAAGTGCGTCAATGCCACACATAGCAACAAAAATGCTCACTCCACACTGAGTGAGCAACCCTGTTGAGCGAGTAATGGGACTCGAACCCATGACATTTAGCTTGGGAAGCTAACGTTCTACCACTGAACTATACTCGCATCGTACGCAAAAGTATAAGTTTTTAGCCCCCATGTGTCAAGCCAGAATAGCATGCTAGCTGTGCGTGAAAATCAATAATTTGCTTAATAAAATCAATCGGTTCAATAGTGAGGAATTGTAAGATTAATCGTGTATAGTCACAGGACTATCGTAGCGTAATCGTCAGCAAAATAAGCGCCTATTTTCCATAACATATCCCATAAAGCGTGCTATAATACGCGCTTTGTACTGGGACGTACCAGCTATTTATCAGTTGTTCATTGGCAAGGGATATAAAACGGTGACATTATCCAATCGTCTACGGATTGGCATACTCGGACTCGTTGTGACAGGGCTTGCACTTTATTTCATAGTCACTCAACTCAATCTTGATCTGTTCTGGCAATCATGGCGGACTGCTAATTATTGGTATGTGATCCCGTGTATGATATTGCTCTTTTTAGGGTTAATAACACGCGCATTCCGTTGGCGTGTGCTATTAAGCAATAAATTATCATTTGCGCGCACCTTCAGCATTATGAATGTTGCCTATCTTGTGAATGGTGTTCTACCTTTGCGAATGGGTGAGGTAGCGCGTGTTTATCTCGTATCGCGCACAAAAAATTCAATTCCGATACCGACAACGACCAGCACGATTATTATTGAGCGCATCCTTGATTTATTATCCGTTGTTGTGATGGTCTTAATTGCACTGATGATGGGACCTGTGCCTGCGGAAATTCGCACTGCAAGTAGTGTTGCTGCTGTGATTGCCATTATTGGCTTTTTAGGGCTGATTTTACTCGCAAGCCAAAGAGATTGGGCAGTGCGCTTATTTCATCGTGTTATCCATTGGATTCCGATTCCTAAACGACACACAATGATTGAACGATGGTTTTCTGAATTTTTAGAAGGCTTGCAACCACTAACACAAGCCAGAGCCTTGATTTTAGCGCTTAGTTGGACAATCATCAGTTGGACAGTATCGGTTTTAGCAGGGTATGTCCTCATGTTTGCTTTCTTTGAAGAAGCAAGTATTGCTGCCACGATGCTCTATATTGCTGCTGCTGCTTTTGCAATTGCCTTGCCTGCCGTACCGGGCAATATTGGCACATACGAAGCATCAATTTTGCTAGCACTGACTGCAATGGGTTATGAGCAATCAAATAGCGCGATTGCCTTTGCCGTGATGGTACATGCTGTCAATGTGTTCGTGCATGTCACAACAGGTGTCATTGGCTTCATTCAAGAAGGTATATCCATTGGGCAATTATCGCAAGGTGTCCGTCAAATGCAACAAACAACAGAAATAGGATAACAGTTATGACTCAGCAGATGACGCAACGTAAATTGCGTATTCTGATATTTTTACATTATTATTTTCCGCATCGTACAGGCTTGACCATTCATGTGCAACAAGTGGCAGAAGAATTGGTACGACGTGGGCATGAAGTGACCGTGATTACGACCCGTTACAGTAATGATCTTCCGCGTGATGAAGATATGCACAATGGTGTACGGGTGATTCGT
The DNA here is from genome assembly GCA_049680565.1 of Phototrophicaceae bacterium. Lineage (GTDB taxonomy): Bacteria > Chloroflexota > Anaerolineae > Aggregatilineales > Phototrophicaceae > JAUZRW01. The sequence continues at coordinate 1,836 of JBAUIA010000263.1, read as the reverse complement.
CTCTGGGCACCGATTAAAGTATCTCGCGGAATGCTAACACCAGCGTTGCCTTGGGCAGCGTATTTTGCCATGCGAAATGCAGATATTGTTAGTGTACATACACCAACCCCTGAAATGGGATTAGTGGCATTGATTGCAAAAATCGCAAATGTGAATGTTGTCGCAACCCATCATGGTGATTTAGTATTACCAGATGGTGGCATCAACCGCTTCATCCAAAATACGATGTTTGCAATGTATAAGTTTATGGCATCCAATGCCGCCCAATTGATCGGCTATAGCCAAGATTATGCCGATCATTCTTATTATCTGAAACCATTCGCCAATAAAACTATCGTCAATTATCCGCCGATTACGATGCCAGAACCTGACCCCGAAGCAGTTGCTGCATTACGTCAAGAATGGCAAAAAGGGGATGCGCCGATTATCGGCTATAGTGGGCGCTTTGTTCAAGAAAAACGTCCTGAATTAGCGATTAAAGCCCTTGAGATCATCAATCAATGGTGTCCTGATGTGCGCTTGGTCTTCGCAGGCGAATATGAAATTGCTTATGAAGATACATGGGAAAAACAACAAGCTGTGGTACAGCACTACCAAGATCAACTCATTTTCCTCGGCTTATTACAAGATCGTCAAGCCTTGGCGAATTTCTATGCAACGTGTGATGTCATCATTCTACCATCGGATACAGAGTGTTTTGCATTGGTACAAGTGGAAGCGATGCTCAGTGGTACACCAATGGTTATGACCAATATCCCCGGTGGACGTGTTCCTGTTCAGGTAACAGGTATGGGTAAACTTGCCCAACAAGGCGATGCAGCGTCTATTGGTCATGCGGTGGTTGATATTCTGAAAAATCCTGAACAATATCATAAATCGCGCGACTATATCCAAGACATATTCTCATTTGAAGAAACCGTCAATCGCTATGAAGCCATTTTTCATCAACATGCGAGGCAAGTATGAGCGTTCCACAAACGACCATTGATCTGATGACACGCAACGAAGCTGATATGGCGTTCAAAAAGCGTGTACAGACGATTTTTGATTGGGTCGAGCCAACATCTGAAAAATTAATCTTAGATATGCCCTGCGGACGAGGCTTCTATCTGAATATGTTTGACTTTGCAACTGATGCGACCATCATTGGTGCAGAGCTAGAATGGGATGTGATTCTCAAAGCGCGTGCAAATGTCGGGCATTTAGATATTCCCTTGCAACGTGCGAATCTATATCACTTACCATATGCCGATAATACCTTCGATGCGGTGATTTTATCTGAGATTTTAGAGCATATTGACGATGATGTGGCAGGCTTAAAAGAAGCCTATCGTGTTCTCAAGCCTAATGGTGTTGTTGTGATTACTGTCCCCAATGCAAATTATCCTTTTTGGTGGGATCCTATTAATCGAACACTGGAAACGCTGTTCGGGAAACATATTCAGCATGGCATGTTTGCGGGTATTTGGGCGAACCATGTACGCTTATACACACCAACTGAATTGCATAATAGCGTGCAGATGGCAGGGTTTGATGTGGAGGAAGAACGGTCATTTACGCATCATAGCTTTCCGTTTATTCACAATTTAGTCTACGGTATTGGCAAACCTTTATTAGAAGCGGGTGCATTACCTGATGATATGGCAAAAGCAGCTAATCGCATTACCTTTGAGGATAATCAAGGTAGCTTGCTGAACCCAATCAATATTGGACTTAAACTCTTTAATTATTTTGATCGTCGTAACAAAATTAATGAACCTGATGGTGTTTCAACTGTCAACCTTGCGATCAAGGGACGCAAACCTGATGCTGCCACCGAATGAGCCAATATCTGAA
>JBAUIA010000262.1:0-31004 GCA_049680565.1 Phototrophicaceae bacterium | reverse complement strand
GTGATTATATAAACGAAAATGATTATTAATACCGACCTCAACCCGATAAAAAATCCTTTAAATAAAAGAGCCTGTGCAAGGGAGCGACTCGTGCGCTCCCGAAAATGACTTATTTATTGGTTGACATCAATGACAATGCGTCCGCGTACTTGCCCTGCAAGAATATCAACCGCAAGCTGTGGTACGGCTGAAAGTGGTTCAATTTGTTTAATCGCATCGAAGCGCTCATCACGTATGAGGTCGGCAATCTGTTCCCAGACAGTGATGCGATAGTCTGTTGGACACATAACAGAATCAATACCGAGCAAATTAACCCCTCGTAAAATAAAGGGGTAGACACTCGCAGTGAAGTCAGAGCCACCAGCCATCCCAAAGCAAGCCACACTACCACCATAATGGACTTCGGGCAGAATTGCAGTGAGGGTATCACCCCCAACGGAATCAATCGCGCCTGCCCAGCGTGTTTTGGCGAGCGGACGTGTGGGCGCATCCAAGCGTCCAATGACCTCTTTTGCGCCAATACTTTTGAGATAATCAGCTAATTCTTCGCGTCCAGTCGAGGCAACAACGTCATAGCCGAGGAGGGCTAAAATAGCAATTGCCATGCTCCCCGTCCCACCTGATGCCCCTGTAACGAGTATATCGCCCATATCAGGCGTAATTTGGTGTTGCTGGAGTGCCATAACCGCCATCATCGCTGTGAAGCCTGCTGTGCCGATAATCATAGCTTGTTCTGTGCTGAGACCAGCAGGTAAAGGTACGAGATAATCAGCAGGGACACGGGCATATTCAGCATGACCACCCCAATGCTTTTCACCGACTCCCCAACCTGTGAGGATTACCGCGTCACCTTCTACAAATTTATCCGAGGTGGATGCTGCGACTGTTCCTGCAAAATCAATACCCGGTATCATCGGGAAATTTCGTACAACAGGGACTGACCCCGTAATTGCTAGACCATCCTTATAATTGAGGCTGGAATAATCGACTTTTACAAGTATGTCACCTTCTGGTAGATCGTCTATTGTAATGTGTTGGATAGCGCTATGTGTGTTGCGCTCATCATCTTGGGTGAGCATTAAGGCTTGGAATGTATCGGTCATTTGATTTGTCCTATAAGAGTCTGTGAAATAATTTCAATCGGGTGTTGTACAGGATAGCCAGCATCTGTAATTTGGGCGCGGCACGATGTACCACCAGCAGCAATGATCGCATCAGGATTAGCAGCAATTGCAGGCAAAAGACGGTCATTACCAATTTTCATGGAGACATCATAATGTTCATAACCAAAACTGCCAGCAACCCCACAACAGCCTGAATCAATTTCTTCAATTTCAGCGTATGGGATTAAATCAAGCAGTGCCAGTGTATCGCGTGTACTCCATAAGGCTTTTTGATGACAATGTCCATGTACCATGATGAAAAGGTCATCATCAACCCATTCTAATGATTTGGTGGTGAGTGCTTTCATCAACCATGCTTCGGCGCTGATAGCACGCTGTTTGATTGCTTGGGCTGCTGCTTGGTAGGGTGGGCTGACCAATGTTTGATAATCATCGACAAAGGCAGATTGACAACTTGGTTCTAAGAAGATCAGATCACCGTCTGGGATATGATTGCTGATATATTGGACATTGGCAATTGCCATCTGCTGGGCTTGGTCAAGCAAGCCTTTTGAGATAGCAGGTCGTCCACAACAGCCTTGCTGGGGTAGCCGCATGATATTGAGTGATAAGCCTGCTTTTTTCGCAATATTGAGTAGGGCTGTGCCAATTTCTGGATGATTGTACTCGGTGAATGTATCGACAATGAGGGTGGCTGCTTTAGGATTACGTTTTTGCTTAGGCATAAAACGGGTAAAGCGTTTGTGAGCAAATTTTGGTAAGGGTCGCTCTATTGGTAAGCCAATGAGTTTTGCTGCTGCTAATCCGATCGGATTATCGAGCATGAAATTTGCAATATGGGGCATCAGGCTACCCAGCTTATTGATACGATGAATGTTACCAAAGAGACGGGTTGTAAGTGGAATGCCTTTTTCATCATGACGGGCTGCTAAAAATTCGGATTTCATCTTGGCAACATCAACGGATGATGGACATTCTGAGCTACAGGCTTTGCAGGATAAGCATAAACTGAAAATATCATCTAAGGCATCATTGGACATGCCATCAGGTAATTTGCCTGACATTGCAAGGCGTAGCGCATTGGCTCTACCGCGTGTTGCATGACGCTCATCATGGGTTGCCATGTACGATGGGCACATTGTACCTGAGCCTTCTTTACGGCAAACACCTGCTCCGTTGCACATTTCGGCTGCACCACTGATACCGCCATCTTGTGACCAATCAAAGCGTGTTTTAAGCTCGATAACCTCGTATTCAGGAGTGTAGCGCAATAGATTAGGATCATCCATTGCAGGGGTATCGACTATTTTGCCGGGATTCATCCGCTTATCAGGGTCAAAAGCATGTTTAATCTGGCGGAAGGCGTTGGTGAGGTCTGCACCGAATAATTTTTCTGTAAATTCACCACGCACGATACCTTGACCATGTTCGCCTGTAATCGTGCCTTTGTATTTGATCGCTGCATCGGTCAATGCCTCGGCAATATTGCGATACTGTGAGCGCCCTTTGACTGTTTTGAGGTTAATGAGTGGGCGAACGTGTAAGCAACCAGCGCTAGCATGTGCGTAGATGGCAAATGTTGTGCCTTCGCGCTCGACCACCGCTTGGACATCATCAATATAATTTGCCAGTTGCTCAACAGGGACGGCAGCATCTTCTACAAAGGCAATCGGCTTGGCATCGCTGCGTTCACTCATCAATAAGCCGAGTCCTGCTTTGCGGATTGTCCAGACATTGCCTTGTTGCTTGGCTGAACTCGCAATCGTGACGCTGCCGTGATGTCCGATGCTACGCAATAATGATTTTAGGGCTGCAATTTTATTGGTGAGTTCTTTATCGCTCTCGCCATAAAATTCGGTCACAAGAACGGCTTTTGGATCACCATCTATAAAATCCATATAACGCGAAAATTCGCTACTAGCACGCGTTTTATCCATGAGCATTTTATCCATCAACTCAATTGCAGATGGGTTGAGTTCTAGGATACGTGGCGTGGCTTCGAGAGAGGCGCGTAAACTATCAAAATGCACCATTGCGAGTCGTCGGCGCGGGGCTGGCATGTAATCAACCAGCTTGAGTTCGGCTGCAACGATTGTACCGAGTGTGCCTTCTGAACCAGCAAACAAGGCTGCTAAATCGACTTGTTTGGGATCAATTTTGTTGAGGGCATACCCTGCAACACTGCGGAATGTTTGTGGATAGCGAGCTTGGATTTGATCGGCGTGTTGGATGGCAAGTGCGGCAACGGTTTCTCGTAGGGCAGTGAGTGTGCTGTTATGGTCATCCAGCCACATTTTTTGACCATCTGCTAGCACAACTTGTAAGCGTTTGATGTTATCTGATGTTAGCCCATATAAGATGCTGTGTGAGCCTGTGGCATTATTGCCGATACAGCCACCAATGGTTGCACGATTGGCACTGGCAGGGTCGGGACCAAACATCAGACCAAGCGATTGTAATTGGCGATTGAGTTGTTCGAGGACAAGCCCACTTTCTACGATAACACTTTTTTCTTGGGCGTTGATACTGCGTACGCGTCTTAGGTAACGGCTGAAATCCATCACGACAGCTTCACCGACTGTTTGTCCTGCAAGGCTGCTACCACCACCACGCGGTAAAATTGGCGTATGATATTGTGCTGTTATCTGATGAATGGCAACAACATCGTCGGCTGTGCGCGGATAGGTGACACCAATGGGCATAATTTGATAATTGCTGGCATCCGTGCTGTAAAGTGCGCGTGTGGTTTGGTCGAATTGGACATTTTCATCGCCAATTGCACGGTTTAGGTCTTGGACAATATCATGAATTGCAGTAGCGACCATAAAAAATCATCTCAATTTAGAAAATTAACAGTTTGATGTGTATTGTAACAAGCGATTGCGCTTATTGCATGTGACTATTTACATCATACGATATAGAGGCGCATCATTATATTGTACGCCTCTATATTTGGATGATTTACAGACTAAACATTGAAGCGGAAGTTCATAATATCGCCATCATTGACGATATACTCTTTACCTTCGACTTGCATTTGTCCCGCTTCTTTAATGGCATTACGATTTTTGTATTCAGTAAATACAGCATATGGAATGACTTCAGCACGGATGAAGCCTTTTTCAAAGTCTGTATGGATAACACCTGCGGCTTGGGGCGCTTTCCAACCTTTTTTGATTGTCCATGCGTGAACTTCTACTTCGTTAAAGGTAAAATAACTCATTAACCCGAGTATGTTGTACCCTGTACGAATTACCTCTTTGAGTCCGACTAGTTCAATGCCGAGTAAGTCAAGATATTCAGCGCGTTCATCGTCTGCTAGCCCAACAATTTCAGATTCTAGCTTGGCACATAATTTGATAATTTCTGCACCGCGTTCAGATGCAATTTGACGTGCTGTTGTGACGTAATCATTATCGTCTGTGAGCGTATCTTCATCAACATTTGCAATATAGATGACAGGTTTCGCACTCAAGAAGCGTAATTCTTGATTGAGCAATTGGAATGCCTCTGAATCGCGTTGTGGATGTACCGAGAGGGATTTACCTGTTCCAAGATAGTCTAGAAGGTCTTGTGCGAGTTCCAAAACGGGGCGCAGGGTAGCATCCCCTTTGACCTGACGATCTAACCGTTCAATTTTGCGTTCGAGTTGTTGCATATCAGCGAGTGCGAGTTCGATATTGATGATGTCAATATCAAGGGCAGGGTCGGGTTTTGCGCGGACGTGAACCACATTAGGGTCATCAAAGCAGCGCACAACATGCAAAATAGCATCGACATCACGGATATTGCCTAAAAATTTGTTGCCTAAGCCTTCACCTTTGCTTGCACCTTCGACCAATCCAGCCACATCAACAAATTCTATGGTGGCATAGATTAGCTTTTTAGCATGGCTGATTGCGCTAATTTGGTCAACTCGTTCGTCTGGAACAGCGACAATTGCTTTATTAGGCTCAATTGTACAGAATGGGTAATTGGCTGCTTCAGCGTTTTGTTCTTCAGTGAGCGCATTAAATAGTGTGCTTTTGCCAACATTGGGTAAGCCCACTAATCCGATTTTCAAACTCATAGTATCTTGTATCTCCTCATGCAATATAAGCGCTTATTATAGATGAGGAGTCGTAATGCTTCTATGCTGGTCTATCAACATTCAATTAGATTAACGGATACGTTGGTTGCAAGTCCGCCGTCTGATGTTTCTTTGTATTTGTCACTCATATCACGGGCGGTTTCCCACATGGTATTGATGACTTCGTCTAATGAGACTCGCGCATTATGAGGCGAGCTTTCCAGCGCAAGATTAGAGGCTGTGATGGCTTTCATTGCGCCCATTGTATTGCGTTCGATACACGGAATTTGGACTAAGCCACCGATGGGGTCACAGGTCATGCCGAGATGATGTTCCATTGCAATTTCGGCAGCCATTAAGGCTTGCTCAACGGTACCGCCGAGACATTCAGTCAGGGCTGCTGCTGCCATCGCTGATGATACGCCAATTTCAGCTTGGCAACCGCCTTGTGCTGCTGAGATCGTCGCATTTTTCTTGAAGATCGTGCCAATTTCACCCGCCACAAGCAAGAAATTAATAATATCGGTTTCAGTGGCATCAAAGAAGCAAACATAATACATCAAGACAGATGGAATGACCCCTGATGCGCCATTGGTAGGTGCAGTGACAACACGCCCAAAGGCTGCATTTTCTTCGTTGACAGCCAATGCAAAGCAACTGACCCATTTAATCATTTCTTGAAAATTATAGGATCGGGATTTAATGGCTTTGATCCATTGTGGTAGATCATGGGGGTTCGCATAGTCAAGTAATTTGTGTTGGATATTATGAGCGCGTCGGGTGACATTTAAGCCACCGGGCAGATAGCCTTGTGTATGGCAACCGCGATACACACAATCTAGCATTGTATCCCAAATTGTGAGTAAGCCTGCGCGAACATCTTGTTCGCTGCGCCAGCTTTGTTCATTAGCGAATACCATTTGTGCAATGCTGAGATTATTGGCTTTACAATGGTGTAGTATATCTTTCGCATAGTCAGTAGAAAAAGGTAAGATAATATCATCCGTGTAACCATCTTCAAGATCACCATCTTTCACTACAAAACCACCTCCTACAGAATAGTAGGTGGCTTGTACTGTTTGGTTGGTTACAAGGTCTGCTATAAAACGTAATCCATTAGGATGAAAGTGAAGCGTTTGGTCAAATAGAAATACGATGTCATTTTCTGGATTGAAGGGGAGGTAGCGTTCTCCATTGAGCAGTAACTCTTTTTCAGTACGGATACGATCAATCTTTTCATTTAAGATGTTCGTATCGCATGTGACAGGGTCTTCACCTCGTAAACCCATCATCACAGCAATATCAGTGCCATGACCTCTACCCGTTTTTGCTAATGATCCATAGAGTTCGACAGTCACATGCGATACGCTCTGTAATTGATTAGCTTGTTCTAATTCTTTTAAAAACCGCTCGGCAGCGCGCCAAGGACCCATCGTGTGTGAGCTTGATGGTCCAACACCAATTTTTAACATATCAAAAACACTAATGCGTTGCATAGAGGCTTCCTAAAAACAATAATTTGATAAAGTTTAATTCAATCGATTGATTTCATCATCCTGAGTTAGATATAATGGCAAGGTGATGATGATTTGTGTGCCACCCTCGATACTTCTTGCTTTAATTTTACCCAGATGCTCCTCAATAATTTGTCGCGCAACAGTCAAGCCAATCCCACTGGCGCTTGCTGATTGTGTTCTTGCTTTGTTGACTTTAAATAGGGGATCAAAAATATAGGATAAATCATCAGGAGAGATGCCAATACCATTATCTGTAATGGTAATATGTATAAGATTCACATCTTGCTCAATTGTGATGGTCACCTGTGCAGGATCACTCTCGTTAAAGATTAAGGCATTTTCGATGATGTTGGCAAAAGCAACTTTTAGGAGTTGATCGTTTGCAACCAATGGGTAGTTAGCTTGAGATGCTTCAATGATGATTTTCATCCTTGAGGCATCATAATATGCTTGATCTGCAATATAGGTGCTGGCTGCGTGGATTACGGGTAACAAATCAAACTTTTGTGAATGAATATGTGCTGATTCATTGCTCAACCATAGCAGACTAAAATTTTTGAGTGTTGTATTTATTTCAGCTAGCTTTTCTTGCATCGACTGCACCCAGCGTAAGTGATTATCATCCGTGATTTTATGAGCAAGCATATCTGCTTTGAGCGTAATTGATGATAGAGGTGTGCGTAAATCATGCGATAGCGATGCTGTCATTTCTTTAGCAAGTCGTAGTTGTTCGCGTTCACGAATATATTCTGTTAAGAGATGCTCTGCTTGTTGCCGTTTATGGAGTTCACTCCGTAATTCAATCTCTGTCATAACAGTTGATGCTAATTCAGCCATCAGGCTAATATCATTTGCTGACCATACGCGCGGTTTGTGGTCAATTACACAAAATGACCCCAACGCAATATCATCACTTGTAACCAGTGGAATGCCAAGATAGGCGATCACATCAAGATCACGAATCGCTAAATTATCTTTTACTAATGGATGCTCGCGCGCATCACTGATGATGAGAGGTGACTTTGATGAAACAACATGCTCACAAAAAGAATGACTCATTGGTGTACGGCGCTCAGTTGCATAAGGCTCTTTTAATCCCGTACATCCGATAAACCACTGATAATCTTTTGCAATCGTTGTGACTAATGATACAGGTGCATCAAGAATCCGTGTTACTAATTGTGTCAAACGATCAAATTTACCTTGCTGATCGATGGATAACAAATTGAGTTCATATAGTATATTTAGACGTTCTTGTGTTTCGTTCATCACATACGACCTTTAAGCGATCATGACTAGTTTCAGTGTTGGGTTAGTTGCATTAAATAAATGAGAACGAATCAATTATCGTATCAGGTAATGTCAAGAGGTGTGAAACGATTGTTGTCCAAACATCATATTTATCATTAACTTGCTTATCATCAAATAATGACCAATAGGCTTGGTGTAAAATATTAAAATCTTGGGCTGATAGTGCGTCTAAGATCATCGTTGCATCGCTTGTGTTGTCAGCTAGTATACGTGTTCCATAATGGAACAATGCGCGGTCATCAGTGAGTGGGAGTTGCTGCGATAATACAGGTAACTTGCTGGATTGATAGGCACAAATGTTAAAATCATATTCTGTTAATAGGTCAATAGCTGTCTGTGAATAGGTATTCTGTGGAATCACGAATGTATTGATGTCTGCCATCGGGAAAGCGTGCTGGAGTTCTGATTTACCTTCTTCAATTTTTTGTTGTAGCAGAATATCATCATCTGTATCAAATTCATTGGCTGTCCCATCATAGCCACGTAAGCAAATTTCGACCAAGCGTTGCTCTGCCATAACATTCAAGTAGCTACAGAGTATCGTATTACTTGAAACTTTGAACGGGCTTGAATCACCGTGCTTTGCAATAGCGAGACTACCATCATATGCTAAAGGATTATCGGCTAGACGGGCTGTCCCTTTAATCGCAGGGGTAACAGCTAAACAAATGGGAATACCTTCATCCCAGAAACGTCCATATACACGTTGAATTTTGGCAGGGTCTGTAAAGTATGAGATACCATCATCAAGAATCACAACTTTTTTCATGCGTTTTATGGACTTTCAATCGGCTAGGTGCATGCAATTGCGTTATTATAGCTGCTTAGTTAAGATTTCTAAAACCTATAATAGCACGATAGCATTATTTTGTTACTATTTCATTGATAAAGGAATACCATGTCATATTTTTTAGGAATCGACTTAGGGACATCTAGCGTCAAGTGTGCGCTGGTTGATGCAGAAACCCTGAGCATCATTGCAACAGCATCCCATGAAGTAGCACTATCATATCCAGAAATCGGCTATGTGGAACAATCGCCTGATGATTGGTGGCTTGCGACTCAAAAAAGCATCCGACAATTGGCAGATCATCATAATTTAGAGGCTGTCATTGGCATCGGCTTTAGTGGACAAATGCACGGTACAGTCTTGCTTGATGATACAGGTACGGTTGTGCATCCGGCAATTATCTGGGCAGATCAACGCTCCAGCACGATGTTGAATGACTTACTTACTATCCCTGACTATGTTGCTACCACAGGGACATATCCTGCAACAGGCTTTATGGCGGCAACATTGCGCTGGTTAGCGCTCCATCAACCTGATGTACTCGATAAGACAGCGACGGTCTTACTCCCTAAAGACTATATCCGCTATCGCCTAACAGGGGAGCTTCATAGCGATGTCAGTGACGCTGCATCAACGGGTTTGTTTGACATTCGCGCAAAAGATTGGGCATGGACGATCATTGAACAAGCATCCATTCCATCTAAAATATTTCCACCCGTTGTCGCCAGCTACGACGTAATCGGCAATGTACTACCAACTGTTGCAACAGCGCTAGGCTTATCATCATCGGCATCTGTTGTAGCGGGGTGTGCTGACCAACCTGCACAAGCTATTGGCAATGGCATCGTATCGGCAGATCGCATGTCGATTACATTAGGAAGTGGTGGGCAAGTGTTTGTGCCTTTAGCCCCTGAGCATCTCCCGACAGCCGATAAACGGGTTCATACATTTAATCATGCAGTATCTGGCTGGTATGCCCTAGGAGCGATTTTATCGGCAGGCTTATCATTACGCTGGTTACGTGATTTATTGGATTTATCACAACATGATAATGCGTATGGACTGTTAGAGGCTGCGGCACGCGACTGTCCTATGGGCGCAGATGGCTTACTCTTTATCCCACATTTGAACGGAGAACGCACACCCTATATGAACCCATCCGCACAAGGGGCATTTATTGGATTAACATCGCGCCATAATCAAGCACACCTCATACGGGCTGTGATGGAAGGTGTTGCTTTTTCGCTGCGTCTCGCTTATGAAGCCTGTGTTGCGAATACAACAGATACGCCGTCGATTGTCATTGGGGCAGGGGGCGGTATGTCGAGCGATTTATGGCGACAAATTATTGTTGATGTCCTCAATATCCCGATTCATAGCACCGCACAGACTGAACAAGCAGCACTCGGGGCAGCAGCGCTCGCTGGTATGGGTATTCATTACTATGGCGATACGCTGAAAGATAATCTGGATGCAATAGGATCACGTCTTACACAACTTGACCATGTGACAGTCCCTAGCACTGACCGTAGCATATATGATGAACAGTACGAGATATTTAAAGATGTGTATCCAATTTTGAATCCGTCATAGTGAAAAATAATGAGGGGCAGTCATACCCCTCATCAGGAGATTTACTTCATACCCGTGGTAGCAATACCTGTGGTGATATATTTTTGTAGGAAACCGAACACAATTGTGATTGGTAATAGGGTCACGACTGTCATTGCAAGAATGAGATGGAATTGGGTATTCATCTCACCACGAAATGCGTTTAAGCCGATTTGTAGGGTGAAGTTCTCGCCACTTTGTAGGACAATTAGCGGCCATAGGAAATCGTTCCAGCGCCACATCACACTAAAGATCGTCAATACAGCGAGAGCAGGGGCAGCCAAGGGTAAAATCACCTGTGCATAGATGCGCCATTCGCTTGCACCGTCAATCCGTGCTGCATCGAGCAATTCATCAGGGATGGTGAGCATATATTGTCGTAACAGGAAAACACCTGTTGGGGTTGCTGCTCCGGGGATGATGACCCCCAGCAAGCTATCGTACCAACCAATGGATTGCACCACCAAAAAGGCAGGTACAAGAATCACCGATAATGGCACCATCAGCGTACTAATCATCACAAGGAAGAAAACGTCACGTCCTTGATACTTGTATTTACTCAATGAGAATGCTGCCATGCTATTGACAATCAATGTCAAGATGGTTGCAAAAACTGTCACGATGACACTATTCAGCAAGTAGGTGATGAAATCAAAACTCTGAATACCAACCACGTAATTATCAAGCGAGAAATGGATTTCTTCTATTTCGTCAATATCTCGGCGGATAACGGTTTCAGGTTCCATCGTTGGCGTATCAGGGTTAATCACATCATAGAAAATCCCTGCACGTCCGACTTGAACAACAGTTTCGGATGAGCCATCTTCACGGGTGAGTTCCCATAAGGGCAGTTCACCGTCAAAACCAGCAACTTCTGTGGTTTGCTGACGATAGGGTAATAAGCGTGGCGGAAAGGTACTGAGGTCACTGGCTGGTTTAAAAGATGAGAATACCAACCAAACCACAGGTCCAAACATGATAAATGTCCCTAAGATCAGGTATAGATAGGTGAAAATATCGGCGGTACTGAGGCGGTTTGTGCCTTTTGTACGGGTTAGAAAATCAGTAACAACACTCATGCGATGCGCTCCTTAAAATTCACCTTGACGGGATCGTAATGTAATTTGTGCAATGGTTAAGACAATAAGCGCACTTGCCATCACGAGCGAGGCTGCTGCTGCCATCCCCGGAATGTTGCTGCTACCAAAACCAACATCGTAAATATATTGAACAATGAACAAGGTAGCTGTCCCCGGTCCACCATCGGTAAAGGCAAAGACAATATCGAAGACTTGCACCGCGCGGATGAGGGATAGCACCAATACAACCAGCATGGTAGGCATCAACAACGGTAAGGTGACTCCCCAGAATTGATCCCAACTACCTGCGCCATCAATATCGGCTGCTTCGTACAAATCAGATGGTATAGCTTGCAAACCAGCCAGCAAGATGAGGGTATAGAAACCCATCTGCGACCAGACACTAATAATCACCACCCACATGCGAGGCAAAAAGGAATTATTAGAAAAATCAGAAATGAAGTCGATTTTTTCAAGCGGCGCAACACCCATCAAGCCGATAAAATCGCTGTATGGACCGACTAAAAAGGCGTTGAGAATGCCGTTTTCGGTTAATATCCAACGCCACATAAGTGCAACAACAATTGGCGATAATAGGACGGGATAAAAGAACACACTACGGAAGAAGCCCCGCCCAATAATATTGCGATTGAGAACTAAGGCTGTAATCAGTGACATGATAACCATCAAGCTCACTTGGGCAGTCACAAACCAGAGTGTATTGCCCACAGCACGGATGAATTTATCCTCGCGGCAAGTTGTGTAATCAAACAAATCTTCACACTGAAAAAGTTGCTCAACATTGCGCGTACCGACATAAGGACGCTCATCGAGGAAAATATCTGTCCCACCTGTAAAAGCATAACCAAAATTGAGTAACATAGGAAACAAAATAAAGATGCCAAAAATTAATAAGTTAGGCAATACGAAGAGATATGCCATCCCCTTGATCCCGATAACGGATTGTATGGCTGCAAAAAGTGTATCTGCAAGGCTGATAAATGCGTAATAAAAATCTTCTAAACGACCACGTCCAGAATTTAAAGGACGTTTGTTCTTAGCTGCATCTTGAGGAATTGGTGGCGATTGCATATGAACATCTTTCGACCAGTTGAATGGATTAGAACCCGATAGACTATCCATAACAAACGCAACATCTTGGCAGATGAACTATCTGTGTATGCCATTACGATCAATTGTACATGGATTTTGTGACGGGTAGTAATAGAGTTAAGGAAAAGCAATTTCACAAAGCGTCTAATATAGGAATGAAAATGCCCGTTTATGATTGAGAAGGGGAGTGCCAATCCTTGCACACTCCCCAAAGCTAATTAAGGCTTAGCTTGATTCTGCTGCTGCTGCAATCGCATCATCAATATCTTGTTGTAAGCCAGCGAGTGCTTCTTCGAGTGTTAATTCGCCGACGAGGTATTGGCTGATACGGTCTGCTGAGTTGCGGTAGTATGCAAATGCGAATGGATGTACATTCAAACCTGCTGCTTGATCTTGAAGTTTTGGAACTTCGAGAGCGAAGGTTGCGAGTGATTCCAAGACGACTGGATTTTCAGCTTCGTATGCAACACCTGCGCTTGCAACAGCGCTATTTGCTGATAATGAATTTGTGCGTGCTGCAAATTCGCTTGAAACGTCTTGGCTTACGAGGTAAGCAAGTACTTGTGCAACAGCTTCTGGGTTTGCGGTTTGTGAGAATGCTGCAACGGCTGCACCACCAGCAACACCTGTACTGCCACCGTCACCTTGTGGGTTCGGAACGACTGCCCAGTCGAAGCTATCAATGTTGGTAGCGAAATTGTTAATTTGCCAGCTACCACTCATGTACATAGCGAGTTGACCATTGAGGAAGAAATCTGCTGCGGAAGCCAAGCCACCACCTGTACCCAACCATACTTCGGATGGTGTTAAAGCTTCTACGTGCCAACGGTTGAGTAATTCAGCCATTGCGCGGTAACCTTCGGTATCAACGGTGAATTCACCATCTTCGTTGATGAGGGTTGCGCCCATGGTCATAGCAGGACCTGCAAAGCGATGACCTGTACGATCAATTGCGATAGCGAAAATGCTTGCTTCGTCACTGCTGAGTGCTGCTTGTACTTCTGCGGTTGCTGCTGTCCAGTCTTCCCATGTTGCGGTTGCGGTATCAGGGAGATCAACGCCAGCCAGTTCAAACAAGGTTAAGTTGACATAAGGACCTGTAACGGTGAACGCATCTGGGAAACCACCCAAGCCTTCGCCATCATTGGTCATTGCAGCGAGGATTGGTGCAGGATAATTTTCTGACCATGCTGCAACGGTTTCTTCATCGAGATATTCACTTGCATCAAGATATTGACCTTGGTAACGACCAAAGTTGGTGATACGAGCCATATCAGGTGCTTCGCCAGCTTCTACTTGGATAGGAAGTTGTTCATCAATGTTGGTGTAAGGTACAACATCAACATTAACAGCAATGCCTGTATCTTCGGTGAAGCGTGATAGTAAGTCTGCGTAGACATCACATTCATTACCATCTTGATAGCAACGGAATGTTACTTCTACATCATCTTGAGCGACAACGACACTGCTAATCAGCAGCGCGAAACCAACAATAAGGGTCAGTACTTTAAAACGTGTATTCATTTGAACCTCTTAATCTACATAAAAAATAGTTACTAAAGATATTATTGTTACAGATGAGAACTGAAATCAGTTCTATCGCTTATCTGTAACATATTATTAACACCAAGTCGCAAAATTTGCTACTTGAATGACAATAACCACATTATTTTGGAGGCGCACTGGTTGATTGCCGAACGATGAGTTCGCCTTTAAAAACCAATTGCGACTTTGCTAAAAATGAATGTCGGATTTGATCCAACAACATTTTGATTGCCCATTGTCCTTCTTTGAAATGATCGTATGCAATTGATGTAATTGGCGTAGGGCAATTACGCGCAAATTCACTATTATCAAATGATGCAATTGAAAGATCATCAGGGATACGCTTATTATGTTGCCGAATTGCCGTCAGTCCTTCGAGCGCATAGCTATCATTAACATAAACTATTGCGGTCAAATCAGGGTAGGTTTGCAAAACGGAGGCTGTTGCTTGTGTGCCATTACCCAAGCAAACGATATGCTCATCATCAGCGATACCTGCATCACGCAAGGCTTGTTGATACCCTTTTAGACGATTATTTGTATAATCGTACTCTGTTTCGCCACCGACAAAAGCAATCGAACGGTGTCCGAGGTCTAAGAGATGTTGGGTAAGATGATAGCCGTAATGCACTTCATCGCGTTCAATCCCTGAAACATTGTATTTTTTTGCTTCACGTCCCAAAACCACACACGGAATATCACGCGCAATCACTTTTTCGAGCAAGGGTTCATGTTGGCGTGCGCCAAAGACAAGAACGCCGTCAGGGCGCAAATATTCATCTGTGAGATACAAATTAGAGACGTGTTGTGCCGATGCCAGTGGGTCATTGACGACTAAGCGTAATTGTAATTTATAACGTTCGGCTGCGCTTTGAATCCCTTGTAACACTTCACTAAAGACATAGCTAGAGCGTAAGACAGGGGGGTGCAAGACCATAATAGATAATGCCTGTGATTTATGATCTGCTACGGTATCAAACCCAATTTTTTCTGGGAGTAAATCATCTAGTTCGAGTGCTTCAAGTTCATTAACAGCATCCAAGACGGTTTGTCGCATCTCGTCAGAAACACCCGGTTTGTTGTTCAAGACGAGCGACACCGTACTTTTAGAAACGCCAGCAAACTCAGCAATTTCACGAACAGTTGTCATAAATCCCCAAAAATAAACGAATAATTTGCTATCATGCTAATAAAGCGTTAGCGTACCAGCATAATTGATACCATGTACAAATGCGCTAAATAAGAAAACCAATTACTGGCAAAATATAACAGTTTATGGTTTAATAGTCCAGCGAACGAACGAACAAATCTTGTCCGAAGTTGTTCGCTGACTCATAATAACCCAATTTGGAGGGTGATATGCCCATACAATCAGAAGATTTCCGCGATGTTTTACGACTTTTTCCTGCTGGCGTGACAGTTGTCACAGTCAAATCAGGTGACGATATTCATGGTGTAACGGTTTCTGCCTTTGCTTCTGTATCGCCAAAACCACCGCTTATCCTTGTCTGTATTGACCACCGAGGACGCGCTCATGAATTATTTGAACATAGCGATGCTGTTTTTGCCGTGAATATTTTGCGTGAAGGTCAAGACGATGTATCCAATCGTTTTGCATTCTCCGATGAAGATCGTTTCGCAACAGGTAATTGGACAACCGCAGCAACAGGCGCACCGATTTTTGAAGATGCACTCGCTTGGCTCGATTGCACTGTGTATAGCCGTCATACAGCAGGTACGCACACCATTTACATTGGAGAAGTACAAGCGAGTAATGTCGTCGCTGAAGAAACACCACTGGTTTACTGGAATCGTTCCTATCGCAGTGTCGTTGCATCTACAACTGAACTTAAAGAAGATTGATTCTTTTAATTAAATTTTCAAGGAGTATTTTTTCATGGCAGACATTCGTTCTCCCCATTTAACAGGTGCAGAAGTATCTTGGTTTGCGCCACTTTGTAGCGATGATTACCGTTATCTGGGTGTGCCAGATAATAGCCTCAAGAGTACCTTCGAGCATACATCTAATATTTTACTCACTGCCGAAAAGAATGGTTTCCGTAATATTTTATGCCCTAATTCGTATCAAGTAGGGCAGGATACGATGAGCTTTGCAGCAGGTGTTGCACCGATGACTGATCTCATTAATTTACTGGTTGCAGTGCGTTGTGGCGAATATCATCCGCCGATGCTTGCGCGTTATATTGCCTCGCTTGACCATATGCTCAAAGGTCGTTTGACGATCAATATTATTTCGTCCAATATGCCCGGTGAACAACTAGATTCTGCTGGACGCTATCAACGCTCACGCGAAGTCATCGAAATTTTGAAGCAAGCATGGACGCAAGATCGTATTGATTTTGAAGGACAATTCTATAGCTTGCATCTGGATTGGACAGACCCTGTTAAGCCCTATCAACAAAATGGCGGTCCTTTATTGTATTTCGGGGGATATTCACCTGATGGCAAAGATTTATGCGCGGAACATTGTGATGTGTATCTGATGTGGCCTGATACCGAAGAAAATTTGCAAGGTCATATGGAAGATTTATCCGCACGCGCCAAAGATTACGGACGTAAAATTGACTTTGGTCTACGGGTACATATGGTTGTGCGAGAAACAGAAGAAGAAGCACGCGCTTATGCCGATAGTCTCGTATCAAAATTAGATGATGAAATCGGTGATGCAATCCGTAATCGCGCTCAAGATGCGAAATCGCTCGGCGTTGCATTACAAGCACAAGCCCGTGATAAATCTGATGATTCAGGTTACGTTGAACCTCATATGTGGACAGGTATCGGACGCGCACGCTCTGGTTGTGGGGCAGCTTTAGTCGGCAATCCCCAACAAATTTTAGATAAAATTCAACGGTATATGGATATGGGGATTCGGTCTTTTATTTTTTCAGGCTATCCGCATCTTAATGAGTGCCAATATTTTGGTGAACTCGTGATGCCACACCTTGAAACCATTTCGATGCCTGTCGCGCAAGGTCGCACACCTGATGCTATGCCAGCCACACCTTTAGGCTTAGGTCAACGCGCATAAACGCGCATTAAGCATATCTCATACAGTAGGGCGAACAGTGCGTTCGCCCATTGTGATTTGTAGGGCAATTATAAATGGGTAGCCGTTTATAGAGGCTTACTTTTTAAGTTTTAGTAGGTCAAACCCTTACACCAAATCAATAAAGTTTGGGATTTTAGGGATAAGGCATGCCTTGTCCATCATTTATGATGGTTCATATGGGCATAAAAGCATTGACGCAAAAGTTCAAAGACGCAAAGAAAATTTTCAAGAAGAACCGTAAATTGTACTGAGATATGTCTGAATCTAGCGTGAAATGTGTTTAACGTTGACTTTCAGTCAATGTATTTTTGTGGCTGGGTATTTTAACATAATACTGTGAAGTTAAGAAAACATACTACAGAAAATGACCCTCAAAGAGCTTTTTAAGTTCTTCTCCACTCGTGGGAGAAAGATTTTAGGGAGAGGGGGAAATGCTTATCTTAAGGGTATTGTGTTTTAACATCTAGCAATGATCGAACAGCCATAAGTCAAAGTTTGTTAAACGAAAGCGATAATAATTATGAAAACCTATCAGATTCCACAAACGGATTTGGAAACATCCCGTATTGCATATGGAACGTGGCATATTGGTGGTAACTGGGATAAAGGGCAACCCACTGATGAAGCAATTCGTCATGCGGATACACTGATTCATGCTGCGGTTGAGCATGGTATCACACTAATTGATCTGGCTGATATTTATACACGCGGTAAATCGGATATGGTCGTCGGTCATGCCATTAAAAATGATCCGTCCCTGCGCGATAAAATATTGCTACAAGCCAAAACAGGGATTGTTCTCCCAGACGAACTCTACGATGGCTCTGAACCACATTTTGATTTTAGCTACGAGAATATCACCAGCAAAGTCGAAACCACACTGCAACGCCTCAATACTGATTATGTTGATTTATTGCTACTGCATCGCCCAGACCCACTGGTAGAACCAGAAGAAGTTGCGCGTGCATTTGACGATTTACAAGCAAGCGGTAAAGTGCGTCATTTTGGGGTGAGTAATCATACACCCATGCAAATTGAATTGCTGAAAAAATATGTAAAGCAACCATTAGTTATCAATCAGCTTGAATTGAATTTATTGCACAATGATCTTATCAATGACGGGATTGTATCGAATATGCAATCGGCACGTTACACAGGCGCACGCGCGACACTCGATTATTGCCGTGCCAACGATATGATGATTCAAGCATGGTCGCCAGTTGCTGGTGGGCAATTATTCAGCAGTAAGGATGATGCACCTGACAATATCAAAGCAACAGCGCGTTTGATTGCTGAATTGGCTGAAAAACATAACACAACGAAATCAGCAATTGCTTTAGCATGGTTACTGCGTCACCCGATGCCGATTCAACCCATTTTAGGCACAATGAATGTGGATCGCATTGCGGAAAGTGTCCAAGCCGATGATGTTGAATTATCACGCCTTGAATGGTATGAATTATTCGCTGCTGCCAATGGCGCGGGGATTCCATAAATACGTCTGTATTTTATTGTGAGGGGTATTTAGCCTTGTGTATCAATTAGTAAGTTTCGACAAATAATTGGGAATAGATGGTGTAATTTTCGGCGGACATCCCGTTGGATGTCTCTACAACACCTTGAATTTGTAGGGGCGTTGCTCTGTCTGCGCCCGCCAATAAAGTCCATCCCCTACACGCTATAAAATTTATCGAAGGTTGCATCTGGCATCACACATGCTATATCAATTTACTATTATCCAAGTCTGAACGGAAATGATGGCTTATGAAAAAAGGTAAAGAACTACGGACGAAGGCTCTATCAACAAGTCCGCGATTTAATTATCTACCAGATTCTGATCGGTATCTGGTGGCACGTACAGAAGCAAGCTATAAATTCAATCTCATTGGTGCTGGCATTATCGGGCAAGAGCATACTAATATTACGCATCTGGAAGGGCGTGCCACAATTCATGGTGTCTATGATCCCAATCCACGTAGTATCGCAACCGTACAAGCCATCCATGGCAAATGGTCAGATACAGAATTGGTCATTTACGATTCGCTGGAAGCAGCTTGTAATGATCCAGAAGTCGATGCGCTGATTATTTGTACACCCAATTACACGCATATTGATGTGGTCAAAGTTGCTGCACAATCAGGCAAACATATCTTGCTCGAAAAACCAATTGCGACCACTGTTGCCGATGCCCTCGAAATTACACAAATTGCGGAAGGCTATGAGGCTGTTTTCCAAGTTGGATTGCAGTATCGCTATAAATCAATCAGTGTGGAAGCGATTCATGAAGTTTTTGATCGTAAAACATTGGGTGAAGTCAAGCTAATCAGTATGCAAGAACACCGAATCCCATTTTTGGATAAAGTCAATCAATGGAATAAATTCGCCAAGTATTCAGGTGATACATTGATCGAAAAGTGCTGCCACTACTTTGATTTGCTGAATTTATTCGCACAAGCCAAGCCAAAGCGCGTCTTTGCATCAGGGAGTATGGCGGTCAATTTTACTGAATTTGAATACAATGGCGAAAAATCGGATATTTTGGATAATGCTTTTGTCGTCATTGATTACGAAAATGGGGTGCGTGCTAACTTTAGTTTGTGCATGTTTGCGCCTTTATTCTACGAAGAATTGATTATCTGCGGTGATGCAGGTCGTTTGCGTGCATGGGAGCAATCGGATTATCTCCCCGGTGGACAATTAACCAGCCAATTAGAAATCATGGTTGGTGAAGATCGCCCTTCGCGTCGCATTGAGCCAGCTTATCCCACATGGATTGAAGATAGTGGGCATAATGGGGCGACCTACTATGAGCATGTTTACTTCGTTGATAATATCGAAGGCAAAGAAACCACAACAGCATCTGCGCGTGAAGGCTTATGGTCTGTGATTGTGGCTGCTGCTGCCCAAGAATCTATCAAACAAGGTCGTGCAATTGATATTGATACATTCTTATCAGACTTGAATATCACACTATAGTCATGGTTGCTGTCATTTGCACAGCACCCTGTTTGAGGATCACGCATGACTCTTAGCAAGCAATCAACATTAATTATTGGCATTATTGTCGTTGTACTCATTGGATCACTCAGTTGGTGGCTTGCTAAGTTTTTACCGAGCCTCGGTAATGTGACGATTGCTATTCTTTTAGGCATCATCGTTGGCAATGTAATTTTCAATAACCCGACAGGGGTTGCTGGTGGTATATTTGCCGAGAAAAAATTACTGCCGCTCTCGATTACATTGCTTGGTGTCGAATTACAACTTTTGACTTTAGCAGCCCTCGGTCCTGTCGCTGCGATTATCATTGCAGTTTCGATTGGTTCATCAATCTTACTCAGTATTTGGATAGGGCAGTTGCTAGGTTTTTCGCGCAATTTTAGTATATTGATTGGTGCAGGTAATGGTATTTGTGGCTCATCGGCAGTTGCAGCGACGAGCATTGCCATCAACGCTGAGGAAAGCGACACAGGTATTTCAATCAGTGTTGTAAATTTGCTCGGCACGTTTGGGATTTTCTTGTTACCCCCTGTGATTAAATTACTATCGCTGACAGACCTACAAGGTGGTTTACTGATTGGCGGGACATTGCAAGCCTTCGGACAAGTTGTCGCAGCAGGCTTTTCAGTTAATGATGATGTCGGTAATATAGCCACCGTCGTTAAAATGGGACGTGTTCTCATGCTGGGTCCGATGGTGGTTATTTTGGGTTCATGGATGCAATCGCAATTTAACGGCACAGAAAAATCAAAAACACGGGTACAAATTCCGCGCTTTATTTTGGGATTTTTCGTCATGAGCTTGATTGCGAGTGCTAATATTTTACCGCCTGATATCTTATCCATTATTAAAACGAGTGGTAAATTCTTATTGGTTGTTGCTATGGCAGGTATTGGGATGCGTATTCAACTGCGAACCTTATTTCATTCAGGCGTGCGTTCTTTGCTATTTGGTGGCTTGATCTCCCTAATGCAAATTATCATTACACTGATTGTGATTATGTTAATTGCGTAGCTTTCGGCAAATCCATCTAAGTGAAATACAATAATTTATTCGCATCTGAATCCGAATAAAGTCGGATGCGAATAATGATAAATATATAGACCGCATATATTCTTTGGTCATACTAGCTAGTGATACCTCGTTTACTTCTCACAATCTCTCCTAAAATTTGTATACTTTTACCAAAAACCTTGATGCAAGAATGTACTAAGTAACACTTGTCATCTAGGATGCTTTGGTTAAACTTGCCATGTTGTTCATTACTGAGGAGTAAATCCATTACAATGAAATCTAAAGCACTCTTTTCTGTTGTTTTCGTTCTTAGTCTGTTGGTCACATCTTTTGGTATTGCTACCGCACAAGATGATGAAATAATCTTCGGCATGGTATTAGTCGGTCCCCAAGATGATCGCGGTTGGAGTCAAGCGCATTATGAAGGTGGCTTGTACATCGAAGAAAATCTTGATGGTGCGCGGATGTTGGTCTTTGAAAGCCTCAATCCTGCGGATACCCCAGAAGTTTCTTTGCGTGATGTTGTCGATATTTTCGTTTCAGAAGGCGCACAAGTCATCTTCACAACCAGTGATGCCTTTGAAGAAGATACCAGCGCACTCGCAGAAGATTATCCTGATGTAACCTTCATCAATGTATCAGGTGATGATGTCTTACTCGAAACTGCACCTGCTAATGTGGGTAATGTCATGGCACAAATCGAATGGTCACGCTTGATTGCAGGGTGTGCAGCAGCTTTATCCACCGAAACGGGACAAATTGGGTATCTCGGTCCACTGATTAACGCGGAAACACGCCGTGTGAGTGCCAGTGCCTACTTAGGTGCAAAATATTGCTATGAAGCCTATAATCCACTTGCAGAATCAAGCCCATTAACTTTTGAAGTGACATGGATTGGTTTCTGGTTCCCGATTCCGGGTGTTACCCTCGATGCTACCGAAGAAACCAACGCATTTTTTGATCGTGGTTTTGATGTGGTCATGAGTGGTATTGATACCACTGAGATGGTGACGGTTGCTCAAAACCGTGCCGAAGAAGGCGAAACAGTTTACAGTATGCCTTATAACTCGCCATCAGGTTGTGGTGTCGGCGAAGATAGCTGCCTCGGTGTCCCTTACTATAATTGGGGTCCTGCTTACCTTGATCTCGTTGCATCTGCTGTGGATGGTACTTGGGAACAAGATTGGAACTGGGAAGCACCAAACTGGGACGACATCAATGACCCAGCAACCAGCATCACAGGTTTTGAAATTGGTCCGGGTTTACCAGATGCTCAACTCGAAACACTCGAAAGTTTCATTGATGAAGTGATCGCGTTTGCAACCGATGAGGCAAATGATGGCTTCATGTTCCTCTGGGAAGGTCCACTTGCATTACAAGATGGAACAATTCTCGCAGAAGAGGGTGCATTTGTTGCTGAACAAGACATCTGGTACTTACCACAATTACTCGATGGTATGGTTGGCGCAAGCGAATAATCGCTATCAATAATTGATATATGATGTAGAGGCGTAGATGACACTGCGCCTCTATCTGTTTAGGTGATACGATGCAAATTGATTTGCAAAACATCAATAAATTTTTTGGCTCAGTCCATGCCAATAAAGATATATCGCTGACTTTTGCCGAAGGTCGGATTATTGGCATCTTAGGCGAAAACGGCGCAGGGAAATCAACCTTGATGAAGATTTTATCGGGGTATCAACCAGCGAGTAGTGGCGAAATTCTCATTGATGGGCGAGTGGTTGATTATTCAGGTCCTCTAGCAGCCATTGCTAATGGGATTGGTATGTTGCAGCAAGATCCGCTCGATGTTGGCGCGTTCACTGTTCTTGAAAATTTTGTATTCGGGCGTGCGCCAAAATCGTTTTGGGAACGCTTATTTCATAATAATACCGATGCACGCCAACAATTAAATACCATCACGCGACGCTTCGGATTTGAACTCGATGCCGATATGCTGATTGAGGAATTATCCATCGCACAACGGCAGCAACTCGAAATTGTGCGCTTGCTTGCTCAAGATGTGCAAACCCTCATCCTTGATGAACCCACTACAGGCATTTCTGCTGAACAAAAAACTTTATTATTTAATATTTTGCGCGAGATGGCATCCGCAGGGATGACTGTTCTCCTTGTGTCTCATAAATTAGAAGATGTGATTACACTCTGTGATGAAATTGCTGTGTTACGTGCTGGTGCAATTGTTGGTCAACGCGAGATGCCAGCAACCAAAACCGAACTTGTCACATTGATGTTTGGTGAAGAACTCGCACTCCCTGAGCGCGAACATACCGATCATAGCGATCAACCAACCTTACTTGCATTGCATGACTTACATATTCATGCAGGACGCTTAGACATGCGTGATATTCATCTAACGTTGCAAGAGGGGGAGGTTTTAGGCATTGCTGGACTGGATGGTAGCGGTCAAGAATTGCTGATGCGTGCAGCAGCAGGATTGCATCCTACAAAACATGGGACGATTCAGGTTAATAATAAAGATATGACCCATAAGCATTACCATGATATGCGCGAACAAGGGGTGATTTTTTGTGCAGCCGGGCGGATTGAAGAAGGCTTAATTGCTGGCTTGACGCTCACTGAGCATGTGGCACTCACCGAAGATGATAAACTTTTCATTGATTGGAAACGTGCAAAATCAGATACGGTCAGCAAAATTAATGCTTATAATGTGCGCGGACGACCCAATGATGCTATTGAGCAATTATCAGGGGGCAATCAGCAACGGGTGCTGATGTCACTCATACCGAATAAGCCCAAGATCATGATTTTAGAGCAACCCATGCGTGGCTTAGATGTTGATTCGGCAGCAGGCATTTGGGAAAAATTACTCGAACGCTGTGATAAGGGCGCAGGTCTCATATTTAGTTCGCCTGATTTAGACGAAATTTTGACCTATAGTGATCGTATTTTGGTGTGCTATGCTGGCGAGACTTACCTCGTGGATGATGTATCGACCCTAACAAGCAACCAACTGGGGCATTTAATCGGTGGAGAATTTGAGCGATCCTCATGACAATTCGTGATTTTAGTATACGCTTTAGCTTAACATTGATTCCAATCATCTTATCCATTTTAGCAACGGCTGGCTTGATACTATTGCTAGGTGGTAATCCGATACGGGTTTATACCACATTATGGGAGAGTGCTTTCCAAGATCAGAGTGCCTATGCCAAAGTATTCAATGTATGGATACCGCTTACTTTAGCCAGTATCGGCTTAATTGTGACCTTCACGGCAGGTTTGTGGAACATCGGTGTAGAAGGTCAGATTGTGATGGGGGCAGTATTCGCCAGTTGGGGCGCACTCTTTCTCGATTTACCACCGATTGTGCTCATACCATTTAATTTGATAATGGCAGCATTGGGCGGATTATTGTGGGCAGTGCTGGTTGGGGTTCTCAAAACCCGTTTGGGCGTTCATGAAATTTTTGGAGGTGTGGCGCTCAATGCGATTGCCAACAATATTGCAATTTACTTGATTGCCGGACCTTGGGAACCTGCTGAAGGGGGTAGCGCTCAATCGACTGCGCCGTTTTCCGATGCGAGCCGTTTGCCTTTATGGTCATCGGATTTCCCTGTGCCGACTATTTTGCTCATCATGACAGTGCTTGGCATTGGCTTAGTGATGTTTTTGCTATATTCAACGCGCTGGGGCTTAGAACTCAAAGCAGTTGGCAAAAATGCACGCTCGGCATTACTACTTGGTGTTCGTACAGAGCGTGTTTCCTTAACAGCGTTAGCATTGGGTGGGGCATTTGCTGGATTAGCTGGCGCACATCGTGTTTTGCACTTTTACGGCTCATTGCGCCCGCTTGTCAGTGGGGGGATTGGCTTCCTCGGATTGCTATTGGTGCTTTTGGTCGGTTATCGTGTGATATGGATGCCATTAGTCGCTTTTATTTTGGCAGCATTGTTATCAGGGAGTACACGCTTACAAGCACTCCAGCGTCTGTATCCTGAATTGGTGGGTGATAGTTCGTTGGTAGGGGTGTTGCAAGGCTTACTCGTGTTGATGATTCTCTATTTTAATGGCATCCGCGAGCGCTGGTTCAATCGCTCAGATGAACGGAAGGCAAAACTCGATGAATGACGCGTTACTCAATACCCTTAATAGTATCATCGCTGCTGCCACACCGCTCATTATTGCAAGTTTAGGCGAAACGATTACCGAACGCGCAGGAGTCATCAATCTATCGCTCAATGGCTCAATTTTGTTGGCTGCGATGCTTGGGTTTGCTGCTGCGACTGTTACAAGTTCGCTGTGGTTAGGGATTATCGTTGCGATGCTCATTGGGGCATTGGTGGCGTTACTGGTTGCATTTGGCTCATTGACACTGCGTCAAGATCAGGTGGCAGTGGGCTTTGTTTTGACCTTGCTTGCTGCTGATCTCGCTCAATTTTTAGGCACAGATTTCCAAAATATTGAAGGACCTGTCGCCCGTGAAATTGCCGTCCCGTTTTTATCGGATATTCCAATCATCGGCACAATCTTCTTTGAGCATGATGGTTTTGTCTACTTTAGTTTTATCTTATTGATTGCCGTGTGGGTGTTTCTCTTTCGCTCACGTCCGGGCTTAGGCTTACGCGCTATTGGTGAACGTCCTGAAGCAGCCTTTTCACGAGGCATCAATGTGACGTTGCAACGCTATCTCTACACGATAGCAGGGGGTGCATTGGTTGGTTTGGCAGGGGCAGCCTATTCAATGGGGATTAAGGCTGGCTGGCAAGCAAATCCTGCCATGAATGGCGATGGGTGGATTGCACTTGCTATTGTCATTTTCGGCGGATGGCATCCTGCACGGGTTGCATTTGGGGCATATCTATTTGCTGCCTTACGCGCAATGGCATCGGTGATTCAGCGCGACCCAAATATCGACATTCCGATTGTGTTGCTGAACACGCTCCCTTGGTTCTTGATGATTGGCACACTCGCACTCGTTAGCAGTGGGGCAATTGATCGCTTTGTCTTGCGCTTACCGCTCGTTTGGCAACGCCGATTACGGGGTATTTTACGCAGTAAGCAACCCGAAGCACTCGGGCAGCCTTTCGAGCACGAGTCTGTTTAATACTGTAATGATTATCTAAAATAACGTCTGTTTTGGATAACACAGAGTTTGAAATTATGTCATCTCGTAGCGTTATTTGAACTGAAAGTTCTTAGTTTTTAGTGAACCGCTAAAAACTAAGGACTAAAAACTCACTATTTTAGATTATCTGGCTCAAAAATATGCTTATTCTCTTAAGAACCTGTTTTGAAATTCAATCATAATGTCAGACTCTATTCGACATGTCCCTACAATTGATTGTTATGTGTTATGACAGGTCGTAGGGACGCACAACGGTGCGTCTTGAAGTATCTTAAATAGTGTATTCAAATGGGTTCTAAACAAAATTCACGTTAAAATATGATTTATTCAGTATCATCAGCAGCATAGAGTGCAATACTCGCAATCTCTAAACGGAAAGGACCTTCTTGATAATCTGATATGATGAAGTTCATACCACTCACTTGGGTTGTATTTAAAGCTGCAGCCGTTGGCACATCACGCCCAAACCAGTTCGCTACAAGATCAGCGAAAGGGATATAAATGAGTTCCCAGTCATTATTTTCGTTAAGTGTCGTTTCAAAAGTCAGGCGATGTTGATACCGACTGGTCATATCTCTAAACCCAAACGCATACTGTTGTCCATCACCACGAACTTTCAGTACAACGCCATCATAAGCTGATATATCAGCAGGTAGAAATCCCACACGCGCTGAGGAAAATCCACCGTTATTTTCTAATGAAACATTGCCATCAAATACCACATAATAATCTTCTTGATACCAATGCCCTTGGCTGATACCTCCCATTACACCGTCATCTGTAATTGACCACGCGTCAACTTGTTCAATATTGCTAAAATCAAATACCATCAGTAGCACCCCTGATAGAATTGCGCTCATTGCCAATAGAACACTCATCTATAATTTCCTGTTGAGTTTATTTATCAATTTCCCTTAGCATAGATAATCTTCCTGTGAAGACAATGAGTGCATGATTATGAGTGTGTAATATGGTTATCGGCATAAAGACAATTCATTTTATTTACTTGATGCTTATGGTCATGCTGTCTTATATCCTATGTGTTTCAACTTGATTGATCGAACTGTTCTAAGATTGATTTTCGCATCGCATAATTTGTCAATGATGGCGTTAAGCGTCCTAAGATTGCAAATATCCAATTTGGGATGCTCGGAATCAGTACCCGTTGTCGCTTATTAATGGCTGTGATAACTTTCTTAGCCAAGACATCAGGTGACATGCGGGCTGCTTCTCGGCTATTATCAGGGCTGTAACGACGTGCATGGGCTGTGCGCGTGGGTCCGGGATAGACCGTTAGAACATGCTTATCGCGATAAGCCACGGATAGCGTCCTCGCATAAGACGCTAAACCTGTTTTACTTGCACCATAGATACTGGCACCCGGATAACTAACATAATGCGATAATGAGGACATAAATACAATTGACGCATCATTTTTAAGGCTATCATGGGCGAATAGATGCCGTGTCAGAATCATCGGCGCAACCAGATTAATTGCAATCACACGCGCTTGCTGATCTGGATTTGATTGTTCAAAATAACCCACTTCGCTAATGCCTGCATTATGAATCACACAATCAATATCTGTACCTAATTGTTCAATGACGGCTTCAAGGCTGCTCGCATCTGATAAATCAGCAATGATGAACTGTAGATTATCGCCTAATGCCGCTTGTGTTGATTGTGCGCGAACCTCATCAACATCAATCCCTATGACGCGGTGTCCCTCAGCGATGAATTGTGTCGCAAGTGCTTTGCCAATCCCATCGGCTGCCCCTGTAATGACAATTTTTTTCATGCTTTGCTCCGTTTCAGTGCAAAATCAATCAAACCTGCAAGATGTTTACCTGCAAATCGCATGATTATATTGGGTATACCAATGGTTTTTTGTGTTGTATTGCTATTCATTGCATGGATAATCTTCTGTGCGACACTTTCTGCGCTGGGGAATTTACTGGTATCCATGCGCTCGGATGGAATCCCTAATTTGCGGTGCATCTCCGTTTGCGTTGCACCTGCATGAATTACCTGTACCTGTGCTTTACCGCGTAGCTCAATCCGTAAATTATCGCCAAATTCATTGAGGGCAGCTTTGCTAGCAGCATAAACGGCATATTCAGGGGCAGGCAAACTTGCCACAACGGAACTTATCAGAACAATCTTACCATGTGCAGCCTGTATCATTGGCAATAAAGCATGGGTGAGTCGCATTGGTGCAATTAAGTTGACATCAATCACTTCGATGATACTCTCAGCCGATTGTGTTGCAATATCGCCAAAATAGCCTGTACCTGCATTATGAATGAGGTAATCAAGTTGTGTGATGTTATGGTCTTGGAGAAATTTTCCAATAATGGATGCGGCATCAACCGCAGCAATATCGACCTGACAATAACGATCAGTTGTGAAAAAAGCTGTATCGAGTTCGGATGGGTCGCGCCTACCAATCAGCACCAATTGATCGCCACGTTGCATAAGTTGCTGTGCTAATTCATAGCCAATACCACTGGTTGCTCCTGTGATGAGCGTTGTTATCATGTTTATCCTTTAGGTTATGTGTTGCGTATCCTACATTGGATGCCGTGTAAATCAAGGCACTTACGAGATTTTTGCTCATTGTGTCAATTCTAGTGCTTATAAGTGCCTAAGATACGGTATGCTTATCATATGATTTTTTTGATATAAAGGTAAATATCTATGACACCAAAACCTCTTAATCGCGCTCAAGAGACACAACAGATTTACAAGAAATATGATTATCTTTATCGTTATTTACGCGGATTCGTCTTAGTCATTTTTGGAATTTGGCTTGGATCACTCTTTTTTAGTGATATGGAAGGCTACGCGACCAATGTTTTTACCGAGATTATTGGTATTTTCGCAACGTATCTCATCTTTGATGAAATTACCAAACGTGCTGCGAAACAAGAACAACGCGATCATCTCTTTTCGGAACTGAACAATCCAAGTATTTCACCTGCGGTCAATGCTTTAGACCAACTGAGGCGTGATGATGCGTTACCTGACGATTACTTTATCGGTATTAACTTACGGCGTGCTAATTGGGAAGGTGCGTATATTGGCGGTATCAATTTTGAGAAAGCCCAATTAGATGGGGTCAATTTTAAGTTTGTTACCAGTCATAATGGCGATAAAAATCATAAGGTGAATTTTAAAGGAGTCAATTTGCGATATGCAAACCTGAGTGGTGCAAACTTATGGAAAGCTGATTTTACCTGTGCTGACTTACGCTTTATTACACTCGCAAACGCATTTTTAGGACATGCCAATCTGGAAGGTGTGTATCTGAAAGAAGCCCAATTAGATGATGTGACATGGATGAGCCGAAAAGGCTACGGAGAAGCCACACTCCCTGATGGTCAACAATGGACACCTGATATTGACCTCGCACGCTATACGCATCCTGAACATCCAGATTACAAAACGACTTTAGAGAAAATTAATGCGATAAGAATCGCAAAAGGGTATGAGGTGATTGTTTTCTAAAGAAGATTCTAAACACTTTGGTCTTGTAAAAACGTAGGGTCATACAATCTTGTATAACACCAATATACCTTGGGTGATCTCCATGATATGATCTTATTATCTATTATAGTTCTATACCCTAGAGAAATTTTACTTTATGACTGAACCCCCAAATGATATAAAGCCACCAGTAACGCGTAATCAATGGCTTGGACGCGCGATTAATGTGTCTATTGCGATTATTTTAGTCGTGGTATTGGTCAATATCATTGATTTTGATACATTTGCAGATGTTTTGGGGCGCTTATCGTTGCCGATAGTCCTTGCTGGATTTATTGTCTTTGTGTTGCTGAATCTATGGCGAACCCTACGCTATCTTGCATTATTAGATCGTGATGATTTACCGATTGGGCGAACATTCATCATTTCGTTTTATCACAATATGATGGTGCGCTTATTGCCTTTCAAATTGGGTGAATTGACATATGTGGTCTTTATGCGTAATCGGCTGAATGTGCCTCCCGAAGAAGGTTTACGGAGCTTATTTGGCTCACGCTTGGGTGAATTGTTGGTTATTATTTTGGTTTTTTCTGCAACCTTGCTTATCTCGAGTGATGTCATGCCCAATCAACAAGGATTAGCGATAATCTTTGCAGGCATCGCGATTGTTGGGGGGATTGTTGGGTTTTATTATAGTGGGGCAATTGGTCATTTTTGCGTCATGATTACAAGGCGCTTATTCGGGTGGTTACCGATTGCTGGTATCCTTGATCGGTTGGATGCTTTAGCCACTGATTTTGAACGATTCCAGAATGCAAGTATGTTAGCCAAATCACTCCTATGGTCATGCTTCTCATATGCGTCTAGTTTTGCGCTTGTTACAATTTTGCTGATGGCAGTTGGTGTTGATGTTAGCCTGACAACCTTAATTACCCTGATTAGTATTAGTATGTTTGCAAGTGCTGTTCCGTTTAATATTGCGGGATTTGGCACAGTTGAGATTGGTTGGACGGCAAGCCTTGTGGCATTCGCAGGGTATACAGCAGCAGAAGCAGCATCGATTGGCTTGATGATTAATAGCTTCATGCTCTTAGCAGCAATCGGAACCGGCATCCTCAGTTTCTTGTGGCTTAATTTACGCCAATAAAATATTTAAGCGTTATAT
>JBAUIA010000261.1:0-2095 GCA_049680565.1 Phototrophicaceae bacterium | reverse complement strand
ATATTGGACCAAATCGTACACTTAACCAACAACCAGAGATCGATATTGCTCGTATTTCAGATGACGAGATGAGATATATTTATGATACTCCAGTCTCATATCTAGCGATCACGAATATTTATGATGTATACACAGCTTATGACAATGTACTTGAACAAGCCGGTGCAATTGTTCCCTATAGAGATCAGATCGATGCTCGTATCATCCAAGATGTGATAGCCGGTACAGGAGAGCATATCGACTCGCAAGAGGAAGTCGGTGGCTGGGTTCCAATCGAACTATCAAAACCTAGGATAGATAGCGATAATGACGGGATTCCTGACACATGGGAAGTCCAGAATCTTCTAAACCCGGATAACCCAGATGATGCACAATCATATGCTGAAAATGGGTATACATGGATTGAAGTATATATTAATTCGTACTTTGAATCATAGTTTTCTCGGTATTGGGTTAAGTAAAATACTACTATCAGAGATAGTGGTCTGCAGTTACAGCATGATATACCGCGTTTGGATCAAGTTCATTGCGACTTATCCTAACCGTTCTTGGGCGGCTGATTGAACATACACCCAATTATGCTAATGCTCTTTAATAAATTAATACGGAGAAAACACCATCCAGTATAGCTACAAACGACATTCAGATGTTCACCCTCAAAAAACAAATAATTAAAATTTTGTCTTCAATTTCTTTTCAAAAGTAAGGCAAAATCAACAATTGTTTGTTTAAATTTTTGTAAAAGACCATGCTTTTGGTAAAGCGCATATTAGATCAATGAAATTCACCATTAATCAAACATAAAATCCATTTTATCAGACAGATTTTTCACCATTTGAGTGGTCGAAATTGTCCATTTTGATAATTCTCAGATTTTTTGTCCACCTGCTCTGAATATCTGTAACTATTTAGAAAAATTTATTAGCTCTACAATACCAGTTAGTAGGTCTCGTGCTTGATTCATGAGCAAGCTGATTTATTGATCGACAGATAGTTTGAGCCTACGAAGGCTAAAATTACCGTCAATAATTATCAAGTGGCATTGTAGAGTTAAGCTTCGACCAAGACCAACGTCCGAAACTCAAACAGATCCGTAAAGCACCGACACCCGCAGGCGCAACCAAACTACGTTATGCCCTACAGAAAAAGATGCCACGACGTACTTTGCTCGATACCTTAGTGTTTGCCAATCACTGGCTCAATTTCTCACGTCATTTTGGTCCACAATCTGGTTCATTACCCAAAATTCAAGATCAGGCACGACGCTATATCATGACGGTCTTCGGGTATGGTTCTAATTTAGGACCTGAACAGACCGCCCGTCACTCACGAGGGCGTTTCACGACTCGATCACTAGCACTCACCAATCGGCAACACATCTCCAGCGCACAACTGGATGCCGCTATCCGTGACATCATCAATTATTACGACCGCTTTGATTTACCCAATTTCTGGGGGTCTGGCAAAACTGTCGCTGCTGATGGAACAGTTTTCAATACCTATCTCAATAATCTGATGGCTGAGCGGCATATTCGTTATGGTGAATATGGTGGTGTTGCTTATCACCACGTCAGTGATAAATACGTGGCACTCTTTAGCCACTTTATCAGTGTCGGCGTTTGGGAAGCGGTCTACATTATTGATGGCTTGATTGAAAACACATCCGATATTCAACCCGACACGCTTCATGCTGATACACAGGGACAGTCGCTGACAGTCTTCGGCATTTCCCACTTGCTGGGCATTAACTTGATGCCACGCATTCGCAATTGGAAAGACTTGATTATGTATCGACCTGACAAAGACACAAAGTATGAGCACATTGACACACTGTTCACCGACACCATCGATTGGGAACTTATCCGCACCTATTCGCAAGAGATGATGCGTGTGATTCTATCCCTTCGGCAAGGACACTTGATGCCCTCAACAATTCTGCGAAAACTAGGGAATTATTCACGTCAGAACAGTCTTTACAAAGCATTTCGTGAATTGGGGCGCGTTATTCGCACGATGTTTTTACTGAAATTCACTTCAGATGAAACCTTACGACGTAAAATCACAGCAACGACCAACAAAGTTGAATCCTATAACC
>JBAUIA010000260.1:0-15345 GCA_049680565.1 Phototrophicaceae bacterium | reverse complement strand
AGGGGTGTGCACAATTCATCCACTTGAGAGCAAAAAATCAAAGAATGACCAAATTTTGTGTCAAGTTAGGTTGAAATGCGCTCAAAACTCCTCAAAATTGATGTTTAAAATATGCAAATTAGAGTGGTTTGGATAAATAGAAAAGTTCGTAAAAGACCAGAGCGGTTTATGCACACCCCTCAAATAAATTAAGTCTCTAGAAAATAGAGACTTAATTTACATATATGAGTTCATAGCTAAATTATCGAATAATACTCAGTAATTGATAGATAAAAACTGATTTCCAAGAAGCATATCTACAACACAAAATAATAAATTATCGAAGGAATAAATGATGAAATCTTTACAAAATAAATGGCTTATAGTTGCACTAACTTTGACATTCACCTTTGTCTCTGTTTTTGCTTTCATAGGACTGAACTCTTCGCCCTTGGAAAGTACAAGTAATATTGTACTTGTACAAAATGACTCTGATTTAGAGCTTTTGCCTGAAGGTTTACAACGTTTATCATGGGCAGCCATAATTGCAGGGTCATTAATGACGCTCATATTAATGTTCATTTTAAATCTCTTAGGTATTGCGGTTGGCTTGACACAGGTCAATCCTGAATATGGGCAGGACTCAGCAGATGCTTCTGGATTAGCGATAGGTGGTCTCATATGGGTTGCTGTCAGTAATTTAATTGCATTATTTATTGGTGGTTGGTTGGCAGCTTATTTTGCTGGTATTCCAGAAGGAATGGACGGTTTCTTACATGGTCTTATGGTGTGGGCAATATCGGGACTTGTCACTGTCATGTTCGTCATGAGTGGGGTAGGTCGTGTGATGAGTGGGATTGCGGGCTTATTAAGTTCGGGAATGTCATTAACAGGATCGTTGACAGCAGGTGCAGGTCAAGTGGCAGGGAGCGCTTTGAGTGGTGCTGGTAATATTGCAGGCTCAGCAACTAATACAGCAGGTAACTTAGGTGCTCAGACGCTTTCTATCTTAGCGAGCGGTATACAAAATTCAGCGCAGGTAATGGGGAATGGTATGTCTAGTTTATCGAGTACCGCCATTGAAAATACGCCCGATGTACAAGATGCTTTAGATTATCAAGATCTGAGTTACAACGAGATTAAACATAAGTTTTCACAGATGCTACGCCAAGCAGGCAAAGATCCTCAACGACTTAAAGAAATGGCTAATCAGACAATCGATGATGCGACAAAAGCAACTAAACATGCTATTCGTAATCCTGAACAAGCACCTGACATGTTAGAAATCGTCTTGCGACGTGTCTTGCGACGTGGCGAAAGCATTGCAAATGATGTGGATAGACAAGCTCTGCACAATTACATTACATCAAATTCAGACTTATCTGAAGAAGATGCCAAAGCTCAAGTTCAACAAATTGAAGAACAATTCAACCAAGTCAAAGAACAAACTAAACAGGCACGAGAAATTGCAAAAAAACGTGCTGAAGAATTTCGTCAAGAGGCAGAAGCTAAAGCGCAAGAATTATATCAAACAGCGCAAGATCGTGTCGAAGAAATGCAACGAGAAGCACAAATGCGTCTGCAAGAGGTAGCGGATGAAGCAGAAAAACAAGCTCGCGAAGCTGCTCAGCAAGCAAGTGATAATTTTGCTAAGTTGGCAGCGGGTATAGCAGTAGCCATGCTGGTAGGTGCCGCAGCAGCAGGCTTAGGTGGTTTCATCGGCGCACCAGAAGCATTGCCTGATGTGGAGATAGAGCAAGCAAGTGCAATATCTCCTGAATACATCTCGATTGACGATTTTTCCTAAAATCGCCTAAATTATAACCCTATCTATCTAAATTTTATGTCTTAAGAGATAGATAGGTTGCTATATTAACTTTACAAATATTTTTCAAGGCAAATAAATATCGATGATTGTTAATTCATTGAAAGATGGATGGGAAATTATCTATCAACGTTCCCATGCCAACTTAGCAGCAATGTTGTTAGCTGGCTGGCAAAAGAAGGATCATATTGAGCGTTGGACAGAACTCGTTGTTGCAACGGCTCAACATGACGATCAAGAGATGTTTTGGTCAGATAGTGAACACCTAACAGATATTGGTGCACCGCTCGACTTTACACAAGGTACGTTAGATACTCGCCAAATGCAAGCGCAATTAGTAATAGAAAATGCGCGTCGTCAAGGACTTTGGATTGCATTGCTGATTTCGATGCACAATAGTTTTTTGTATGAGCCGAAACGTGGCGAGGATAAAAACTTAGATGCGTTTTTAGATCAGCAACAACAAAATCAAGAGGAGTGGCGCAAGTTTCTAGACTATAACAAAAAGGAGACTGAACGCGAATATGCTTTCTTGCGTTGGGCAGACCGCTTATCACTGATCTTATGCCGTCGTCAAATACCTGAGCGTGAACGTGAGTTAGATGTCGCACCGCATCCTGATGGCACAATGATACGCTTATTAAAGCGACCTGATGACACATTAAGTTTAAAGCCTTGGATATTGGAAAAAGATGAACTAATTGTTTCGATTGAAGTAAGACGATTGCATCAACTAGCATTTGAAAATGAGGATGAATTTCTCAGTTTGTTAGATGAGGCTGAGGTTGAAAAGCGTGAATGGTGTTTCAAAAAATAGTAGGAGAGACAATATGAACATATTTTTTCAATCATGGAATAGTATTATTCGGTTAACGCTAACATTTGTTTTCATTTACCCAAGTTTGATATTGCTCTTGCGTATTTACGGCAAACGTTCACTGGCACAACTCAATATGTTTGACTTTATTATCACAGTTGCTTTGGGGTCAATATTCGCATCCGTACTCATTTCAAAAGATGTAACTATCTTGGATGGCATCTTGGTCTTCATATTATTGTTAAGTGGTCAATTCATCATCACATGGACATCCATCCGCTGGAAATTCATTGATAAAATAATTAAAAGTGAACCAACAATTGTTTTATTTGAAGGAAATTTACTTGAGGATCTTATGAAATCTGCACGCGTATCAGAGGAAGAGATTAACTCGGCAATACGGCATCAGGGAATCGCTTGTTTAGATAGTGTTTATGCAGTTGTTTTAGAAAACAATGGCACACTCAGTGTCATCAGTTATAAAGATAATATCAATAGATCACCCTTGCACAGCATCAAGGGATACGACGATTTGGTTGAAAAGAGCCAAAAGTAATGAAGACTGATCTGATTACATTAACGTCTAAAGGTTTTTACTGTGAAGTAGGTGACTTTTATATTGATCCTTGGCAACCTGTCAAACGTGCAGTTATCACCCATGCCCATGCAGATCACTTTGTCCGTGGATGTGATAGCTATCTTGTCGTAGATGAGGGTAGGCACATCTTTCAGATTCGTCTGGGAGATGAAGCTAAAATAGAAACATTAGCTTATGGTGCATCAACTCTGATTAACAATGTGAAAATCTCTTTACATCCAGCAGGACACATTCTTGGTTCAGCACAAATACGTGTCGAATATCAGGGTGAAGTCTGGGTTGTATCAGGTGATTATAAAACAGCATCGGATCAGCGGACCTGCACACCCTTTGAACCCGTTCCCTGCCATGTATTTATTACAGAAGCTACTTTTGCCTTACCCATTTATTCGTGGAAATCACAAGATAGTATTTTTGCAGATCTAAATGCTTGGTGGCGCAACAATGTTGAGCAAGAAAGAGCAAGTATTGTCTATGCCTATGCGCTTGGTAAAGCGCAACGTGTCATGGCAGGTCTAGATAGAGATATTGGACGTATATTTACCCATGGTGCTGTTGAACGTATCACCCAAGGTTATCGTGATACAGGGATTGATTTACCAGACACGAAGTATGTCACAACACATGTTGAAGAAGTGGATAAAGCAGATTGGCGTGGCTCACTGATTATTGCGCCTTTATCTGCGCGTGGTACAGCTTGGATGAAAAAATTTGGCAATTATAGTACAGCCTCTGTTTCTGGTTGGATGCAAATTAGAGGTGCACGTCGGCGGCGTAGTGTCGATAGAGGATTTATTCTTTCAGATCATGCCGATTGGGCAGGCTTAATGTCTGCGATTGAAGCAACTGGTGCTGAGCGTATTGGTGTTACGCATGGTTATATCGCTAGTTTTGTACGTTGGCTACAAGAAAAAGGCTATGATGCACGCGGCTATGACACGCGTTACGTGGGTGAAGATGATAATAGTGATACGGATGAAAATGAAGCATGA
The DNA here is from genome assembly GCA_049680565.1 of Phototrophicaceae bacterium. Classification (GTDB taxonomy): domain Bacteria; phylum Chloroflexota; class Anaerolineae; order Aggregatilineales; family Phototrophicaceae; genus JAUZRW01. The sequence goes on along the minus strand of JBAUIA010000260.1, from coordinate 11,134 downwards.
GAGCTTTTTCCAACCTATACCGACAATTAGATGAAACAACCAAAACCAATACAAAGGTTGCCGCTTTAGTTGATTATTTTAAAGTTGCGCCACCTGAGGATGCGATTTGGGCTGTTTATTTTTTGAGTGGTAATCGTCCGAAGCGTGTCATTAGTAGCCGTCTTTTGAGTGAATGGGTAAGTGAGAAAACAGGCATCCCGTATTGGTTATTTAGGGAATCTTATGATGCTGTTGGTGATATAGCAGAGACAGTGACCCTAATCTTGCCTGATTTTGATAGTAAGACCGACGATCCACTCCATGTTTGGATTGAAAATCGTTTGCTACCATTGAAAGACATGAATGAAGATGAACGACGCTCTGAAATCATTTCAGCATGGTATGAATTGAACCGCTCAGAACGCTTTATTTGGAATAAATTATTAACAGGAAGTTTTAGAGTGGGTGTCTCTCGTAAATTGGTCACACGCGCCTTAGCCCAAGTGGCACAGATTGACAAAGAAGTCATGGCACATCGTCTAATGGGTCAGTGGCAACCAACAGTTGGTTTTTACCAGAGTCTATTCGCAAGCAATACTAATGATGCGGATAAAAGTCGTCCTTATCCTTTTTTCCTAGCATACTCTCTAGAAAATGATCCTCAGACTGTATTAGGAGATATGCAAAATTGGCAAATTGAGTGGAAATGGGACGGGATCCGCGCTCAATTGATTCGTAGAGAAGATGAGACTTTCTTATGGACGCGAGGAGAAGATCTTGTTAATAATAAGTATCCTGAAATAACGAATGCTTCTGAAAAATTGCCGAACGGCTGCGTTATAGATGGTGAATTACTAGCATGGAAAGACGGTAAAGTTTTACCGTTCGCTCAGTTGCAAAGGCGCATTGGGCGCAAAAAAGTAAGTAAGAAAATTTTACAAGATATTCCAGTTATTTTACTAGCTTATGATTTACTAGAATTTAATGGGGAAGATATTCGAGAACAAGCTATTAAAGATCGTCGGGAGATATTAGAAACGATCATTACAGGCATTGGGGATGAACATTTTCTCATTTCTGAGTTGCTCAATAATCAATTGACTTGGGGAGATCTCGATACTATTCGTCAAGAGAGCCGTGATCGTATGGTAGAAGGATTTATGCTCAAACGATTAGACTCTCCCTATCGTGTCGGTAGAGTGCGGGGTGATTGGTGGAAATGGAAGGTCGATCCATATACCATTGACGCTGTCTTACTCTATGCTCAAAAAGGTAGTGGTAAACGGGCAAGCCTGTACACCGATTATACTTTCGCTGTTTGGAACGATACTGGTGAGCTTGTGCCTTTTGCGAAAGCTTATTCAGGCTTAACAGACGAAGAAATAAGGCAAGTAGATAATTTTGTGCGCCGAAATGTGAAGGAAAAATTTGGTCCTGTGCGGTCAGTTACACCCAAACTTGTTTTTGAATTAGCGTTTGAAAACATTCAACGCTCTACACGTCATAAATCAGGCATTGCTGTACGCTTTCCAAGAATCGTACGCTGGCGTAAAGATAAAGAACCACAAGATGCAGATACATTAGAAATGGTCGAAGCCATGTTACCAGAGTTATCGTGAGCAAATATCAATCAATGAAAAGTAAATTAGCACCCATAGAAGCTTGGTTTTTACAAAATGAGTGGACAATATTTCCCTTTCAGCGCAAAGTCTGGAAACAATACTTGAAGGGGGAAAGTGGCTTAGTTCATTCTCCAACAGGTACTGGTAAAACTTATGCTGCGTGGATGGGTGCATTGGCTGAATGGTTAGCAAGTGAGAATAGCCATTGGAAAGCAACTAAACAGCGACCTCATCCGCCAATACAGGTGTTGTGGATCACACCTTTACGAGCGTTAGCCCATGACACAGCAAATAATCTTAGAAAACCACTCGTTAATTTGAATGTTCCGTGGTCTGTAGAGACACGGACAGGCGATACAAAATCCTCTATGAGACAACGACAACGGCGGCGTTTGCCAACAACACTTATCACAACACCTGAGAGCTTATCGCTGATGTTGACATGGACAAATTCTAAAGAGCTATTATCAACTTTAAAGTTGGTGGTGGTCGATGAATGGCACGAATTGCTAGCAAGCAAACGCGGTACGCAAACAGAATTAGGCTTAGCACGCTTACGCTATTGGTATCCTGCACTCAAAACCTGGGGTTTATCTGCCACCATGGGCAATTTAGATGTTGCACTACAGTCTTTACTTGGTTATGCTGACTACCAGACTGGAGAAGTTTCCCAAGGACAATTGGTAGAAGCGAATATTAAAAAGAAAATCCAAATAAAAAGTGTTATCCCAGCAACAATGGAACGTTTTCCTTGGGCAGGGCATTTAGGATTGAAACTATTGACACAAGTTGTCGATATTATTAAACAGAATAGAACCACACTTATTTTTTGTAATACACGTAATCAAGTGGAACGCTGGTATCAAGCAATTCTAGAAGCAGAGCCCGACTTAGCAGGTGAGATTGCTCTGCATCACGGATCAATTTCGCGCGAATCGCGTAATTGGGTCGAGCAAGCACTACGCGATAAGCAACTAAAATGTGTTGTCTGTACCTCAAGTCTTGATTTAGGCGTTGATTTTCCTGAAGTAGATGCCGTGCTGCAAGTGAGTAGTCCTAAAGGTGTCGCACGTTTGATACAACGTGCCGGGCGTAGCGGACATCAGCCTAATCTGAAAAGCACTGTTATTTGTGTACCTGCTCATGCTTTAGAACTGTTAGAAATTTCCGCCACAAGACAAGCGATGCTATCCAATGAAATTGAAGCGCGTCCACCGCTAGATAAACCACTTGATGTTTTGCTACAACATCTTGTGACGATCGGTGTGGGTAGTGGCTTTGTGAGTGAAAATTTATATCAAGAGGTTCGTACAAGTTATAGTTATCGCAATCTCACAGAATTAGAATGGCAGTGGGCGATTGATTTTCTCACGAGTGGTGGCGATGCCCTTAAAGCCTATGATGATTATCACCGCCTACATTTTGATGGTACAAACTATAGAGTTGTCAATAAAAATGTGATCCGTTTACACCGTATGTCGATCGGTACGATTATTGGCGATACCTCTCTCCAAGTCCAATATATGAAAGGACAAAAAGTTGGGCAGGTTGAAGAATCTTTTATCAGTCGTCTCAAACCTGGTGATAAATTTACGCTAGGCGGTAAAGTTTTAGAGTTTGTTCGATTACGGGATCTGAAAGTGTTGGTCAAGCGAGCAAAAGGTTATAAAGGCGTTGTACCGCGTTGGTATGGAGGTAAAATGCCTCTCTCTCAAACCTTGACCCAATATATGCGTCATCAATTAGATCAAGTGAGTCAAAAAATATATCATGATGATGAACTGAAAGCATTAATCCCTATTTTTGACACCCAACGCAAGTTATCTCGTATTCCTTCTGACAACGAACTCTTGATTGAACGTCTCAAATCACGTGACGGGCATCATATTTTTGTTTATCCATTTGCTGGACGTTTAGTCCACGAAGGTTTGGCTGCGCTTATTGCATATCGACTTGCACAATATCAAGCCATCACCTTCACTATTTCCTCAAATGATTATGGTTTTGAACTACTCTCACCCGATTTAGCACCATTAGAACAAGCTCTCAATGAAGGCTTATTATCAGTAGAAAATTTAGACAATGATATTATCGCTAGCTTGAATGCCTCAGAGATGGCACGACGGCAATTTAGAGAGATCGCACGCGTTTCTGGTCTCACTTTTTCGCGATATCCTGGTGGTCAAAAGACCATGCGTCAATTACAAACCTCGGCTAGCCTGATATTTGATGTCCTCACCAATTATGATTCAGATAATCTACTCCTAAAACAAGCTCAAAGAGAAGTTTTGTTAGGGCAACTAGAAGAAAAACGCTTAACAAACACGTTGCAAAGATTATCTCAAAGCCAAGTGGTTGTAAAAGAGGTTGAACGTGCAACGCCTTTCGCATTTCCTTTATTGATTGATCGCTTACGCCAGACGGTGAGTAGTGAAAAATTGGATGAACGCATCGCCCGTATGGTACGTCAGTTAGAGAAAGCTGTTAGTATCTGATGCTAGCGATTACAATCAATAGTGAATCGTTACAACTCATGCCACAAAGGGCATTATTTCGTCCAAAAAATAAAACCTTATACATTGCTGATACGCACTGGGGCAAAGATGAAACATTTCGCGCTCATCATATTCCTTTACCTATAGGTGATTTAGATGAGAACTTGAGCCGCTTATCCTTTGCTCTGAACAAAACATTGGCTGAGCGCTTAGTAATATTGGGCGATTTACTTCATACATCTCATAGTTTATCTAGAAATATTATTCAAAGCATCCAAATATGGCGCTATACTCATGTTAATTTAGAGATTTTATTAATTGAGGGCAATCACGATAGCAGCGTCGGAGAATTACCTCCTGAATGGAGAATAAAGCGTTGTTCGAGTTTTGATGATGACGGCATTTTATTAACACATCAACCTGATATAAATACAGATTGCTTCAACTTTTGTGGACATCTCCATCCAACTTGGAAAATAAAGGGTTTAGGCAAGCAAGAGGTTAATCTGCCTTGTTTTTTACAAATAGATCAGCAGGTGATCTTTCCGGCATTTAGTCTTTTTTCAGGTTCAAGTATTTATAGAATCCAAGATAATCAACACGTTTATGCTCTCACTGATACACAGGTTTTCAAGATTACATAAACGGTATCTATCAAGTTGAGCGAAATAAAAGATGTATACAGTAGTGCTATAATTTTAAACTGCATCTCACTTAAAAAAGGATCGATTTCAGAACATGCAAACATCACGACAGACAATTCTCGCTCGCATACGTCAATTTTTTCTTGCATTATTCGCTATATATTTCGCACTCTCTTTGATCGGTGCAGTGATTTATTTCTTCCTTGAACCTAACGTTTCACGTATAGAGCTTTTTAAACTTTTGTTCGGCTTGAGTTTGTGGCTCTCAATTCCTTTGACCATCATCTTGATTATTTTACGCGCATGGCGCTTGATGATCGGGTCTCTGATTTTAGTTGGGTTGTTTATCTTATTGTATACTCCGCTACTAATACCTCGTAATCCCAGTATAGATGCTGATATGCCTCAACTCAAAATCATGACATTTAACACGTTAGGTACATCAGAAGGATTAACTGATGCGATTTTATCTGCAGATGCAGATGTTGTGGCAATTCAGGAACTCAGCCAAGATGGTAGTACTATGTTGAGGCAGTTAGATAATGTTTATCCGTTTCAAGCACTTCATCCTCAAGCAGACCCCAATACAGGTCAGGGCATACTGAGTCGCTATCCAATTGAAGTTGATGACTATTGGGAATATCCTGACGTTCCTTATACATTGGGTCACCAGCGTGTTGAGGTGGATATGAATGGAGAAAGAATTGTTATCTATAACACCCATCCATGGCCACCTCTCGCATGGAATACAGGATACAATGATGAGTCGCATCGAGTCGTAATTAACGACATTGCAGACCGCGTATTTGGTGAAGAGCTTCCTGTAATACTTGCTGGAGACTTTAATATGACGAGTGTATTTGAAGAATATGACTTACTCAGCACCCAATTGATAGATAGTTTTCTCGTGGCAGGGGATGGCATTGGATATACATTCCCAAACAATAAATTTCAACCCTTACCACGTATTTTAAGATTAGACTATATCTGGCATACAGATCACTTTCAATCAGTCGATTCCACTGTATGGCAAGATCATGGTCAATCTGATCACTCACCTGTTGTGTCTACCTTAATATTGATTAAAGCTACTGATAATTAGATGTTTTAGGTGTTTAGTTCTATAAATGTCATAATATTAGCGTGCTTGCTATATTAAATATGTATTATTAGCATTTTTATGTTGATGTGATGTAAAGAGGGTAGGTGACTCGTTAATATAGAAAAATGCTGACTTCCACGTTGGAATAAGGAATATGTCAAGCACTGAGAAAAGCATATATTAAAAGTCTCGAATCAACTTATAGCAGGGCATATAGGTAGAATGACCCATACTTTGGTATCCAATAAGCTAAGTCACTATATAAACTTATGAATAGTCTTTCCCTCGTTTAGCCATTATTGCCTATTATTCTCAAAAAATATGACCTTTAGTTGTTATACTAAAAGTAAGAAATAACTTAGGAGTTGCATATATGACTACGCAGATAAAGATTGGTATTATTGATCCACAAGAAGTTGTTCGTGAAGGATTAAGTGTACTACTTAATTCTTATGAAGATTTATGTGTAATTGGAAAGGGAAAAGATCTGTACAGTGCACGCCATCTCTGCTTTATGTATAATCCTGATATTCTCATTATAGACTTTTTTTGCGAAGATCTAATATCTATTGAGCCCTTAAAACAACTACAAACAGAATTTCCTAATGTTCGATTATTTATTCTAACCAATCAATGTAACAAACAAATTATTGATGAATCCTTGAAGTTAGGAATTCTTGCATATTGGCTTAAAAATGTCAGCTTAGGTGATTTGACAAAAGCATTACGATTAGTGAGAAAGAACCAACACAGTTTAGCACCTGAAGTCCTCCTCACGTTGTTGAAGTCATCATACAAAACGTCTGTAGAAAGTTACAATCTTACAAATCGAGAACAGGAAGTCTTAAGTTACCTCACTCAAGGGATGAGTAACCTTGAGATTGCTGATGTTTTATTCATTAGTAGTTCAACTGTTAAAAACCATGTGAGTAGCATATTATCCAAAATGAGAGTATCTAATCGTGTTGAGGCAGTAGCACTTGCTTTCAAAAATGATCTTGTAGAACAACTGGCTGTAACAGCTTAAATATTGTCAAATTTTAATTATAAAATAGAAGATATTAAATAGGAGTGATATGGTTAATAGTGAAAAGATTAGATTAGTCATTATTGATGATAATGATTGGGTACGGTTTTCATTGAGAATCGGTTTAGAGAGTTCTGGAATCATCTGTGTAGGAGAAGCAAACAACTCTATTGAAGCGATTAAACTTTGCGAAGAATTACATCCAGATGCAGTCTTATTAGATATGTATCTTGTGCGTGAGAATGGTTGGGAAAATATACCTAAAATATTAGATGTGTCTCCAGACACGAAAATTATAGCAATGTCTGCTTTTGCAGGTGAGCATATGATTGAAAATGCTTTGGAAAATGGTGCTGTCTCATTCATCTCTAAAGGCGATTCGCTGACCGAAATGATTAATACAATAATAGGTCATTTAACGCACTAAAGATTATAAATTTACAAATAAATAGAGATATTCTAAAGTGAAACATCCTTCTGAAATGTTTGTTTGAGTGTACAAGTTGATAATTTGCACTAAATATTAACAAATCTCATAATTCGTTCTCTCCATATCTTATTCCGTGTGCTTCTATAATCCCTCTAAATATTTGATATGCAAGAAACATCTAACTACACTTGCTGTTGACATTATGTAAAAATCAATGCAATAAAAAGCAAAGATTTCATTATTTATCGTATCAAAAATTATCAATAAGAAACTTCTGATTGTTGGGGTCGGTTTATCTTGTAAGATTAGGATATTCTGATCTTATGATGAAGAAGTTTTGATATGACATCAGGGCATTGGTTTAATACATCATAATAATATCTTTTTTACGCCTAGCTATTTATAGGAGTGATACATGGCAAATTCAAACTATGATCTCGTTGTAATAGGTGGCTCAGCAGGAGCTATTCAACCACTTATGCAGATTCTTCGAGAATTACCAGAAAATTTTCGAGCAGCCATATTAATTACGATCCATATTAATGCGTCTACTACGAGTAACTTGCCACAAGTATTAGGGCGCCACACACACTTGCCGCTTCGTTATCCCGATAGTGGTGAACGTATTATACCGGGGCATATTTACGTCGCACCACCAGATTTACATCTCGTCGTTATTGATGGGCACTTATTATTAAGAGGCGGACCACAAGAGAATAGGCATCGTCCTGCTATTGATCCTTTATTTAGATCTGCTGCACAACGGCATGGTAAGCAAGTTATTGGCTTATTGTTATCAGGTACGATGGATGATGGGACAGTTGGTATGTTAGAAATAAATGCGCATGGAGGTTGGACAATTGTTCAAGATCCTCAAGATGCTCAATTTGGAGATATGCCTCAAAGTGCTATTAACTATAGTCATATTGATGATGTACTACCCGCATCTCAAATAGCAGATCGATTAAAAGAACTCGTACAAGAAGAAGTTACAATTTTTTCTGCACCATATACAAAAGATCCTACAATTGATATAACCTCTCTTGAAGATATATTGCTGCATGAAATAGTCGATCAGCCTGGTAAAGTTTCTGATTTTGCTTGCCCAGAATGCGGTGCTAGTTTATGGCAGATTAACCAAAATGGCTTTCTACGTTTTCGGTGTCATATTGGTCATTCTTTTACAAACAACACTTTAATTGCCAAACAATCTGAAGCGATTGAAATGTATCAATGGCAATTATTACGTGTCTTGAAAGAACGCTACACACTCCGTAAACAACTTATTGAAAATTACCGAAAGCAAGATAAGCTACAAGATAGTATGAATATAGAGAGGGAGATGAAGAAAGATGGAAAAAGGTTAGAAGCAATAGAAAATGACTTACGTTATAAACCAAGTCTAATTAATCAATAAAAGGTGAAATTTGATGTCTGATGAAAATGGTAAGCAGGGCAAAAATACTGATAAAAATGATCAATTTCCGATTGTTGGTATTGGTGCATCCGCTGGTGGATTAGATGCTTTTGAGCGCTTTTTTACAAATATGCCATCAGATAATAATATGGCATTTGTCATCGTACAGCATCTTGATCCTACTCATGATAGTATTTTAGGAGAATTGCTAGCACGTTATACTGGAATGCAAGTATTTCAGGTCAAAGATGGTGTGAAAGTACAACCTAACTGCGTCTATGTCATACCGCCGAATAGTAATATAGCATTATTCAATGGTGTGCTGCATCTTGTTGAACCGAGTGAACCACGTGGCTTTCGTTTACCTGTTGATTATCTCTTTCGCTCAATGGCAGAAGATCAGGGTGAGCGCGCGATTGGTATCGTGTTATCTGGCACAGGTAGTGATGGCATGATGGGCATCAAAGCTATCAAAGGGGCAGGAGGGATGGCAATGGCACAAGACCCAGATACCGCTAAATATGCTGGGATGCCTCTCAGCGCTGTCTCCAATGAAACAATAGATTTTGTATTAGCACCTGAAGACATGCCAAAGCAACTTATTGCTTATATTAAACATCCTGTTACAAATATTCAAAACATGCCTAATAGCTCAAATAAATTTACCACTGCATTGCAGAAGATATTTATTTTATTACGAACGCAGACAGGTCATGATTTCTCTTTGTATAAACCGAATACAATTAATCGGCGGATATCACGGCGCATGGCTGTCAATCAATTTCAAGACTTAGAAGATTATACGGAGTATTTACAGCGCAACCCTGTCGAAATTGAAACCTTATTTCGTGATCTATTAATTGGAGTAACTAATTTTTTCCGTGATACAGAGGCTTATGAAATAATTGAAAACCAAGTAATTCCAGAAATATTTGAGACTACCAATTCTGATCAGATGATACGTGTCTGGGTCTCTGCTTGCTCAACAGGCGAGGAAGCCTATTCACTTGCTATTTTGTTTCAAGAATATATGGCTCGCACAGGCGAAAAACGTGATATTCAGATATTTGCAACCGATATTGATAGTCGTGCAATCTCCCAAGCGCGACAAGGCATCTATCCCGATAATATCGTGGCAGATGTCGATAAAAAACGCTTGGATCATTTTTTCACAAAATTTTCAAGCGAACACGGAGGCTATCAAATATCAAAATCTATCCGAGATATGGTGATTTTCGCGGAACAAAATATTATAAAAGACCCACCATTCTCGCGCTTAGATTTGATTAGTTGCCGTAATTTGCTGATCTACTTACAACCTGAGCTACAAAAGCGCATTATTCCCTTATTTCATTATGCACTAAAGCCCGGAGGCTATTTATTCCTAGGAACATCAGAGACATTAGGCGAATTTTCTAATCTACTCCAAACAATTGATCGTAAACTTAAAATATTTCGGCGTTCAAAAGATGATTTTTCTCATAATCAATCATATCGCCTGCCTGATCTACCTTTACATTCAACCATTGGTTCGACGACAAGAAAAGTCGAATCAAGACCTCAAGATGTTGTTGAACAAATGCTCTTAGATGAGTTTACTCCAATAGCTCTATTGATAAGGGGTGATGGTGAAATACTGTATACACATGGTCGGACAGGTAAGTATTTAGAACTGGCACGTGGTACACCTCGTACAAATATTTTGCAGATGGCACGTGAAGGTTTAAGAATGCCCCTTACCACTGCCGTGCATAAAGTGTTATCGCAACGCAAATCTGTAGAATTTGATCGTTTGCTGGTACAGAATAATGATTCGAGACAACTTATTAGATTGTTAGTTCATCCAGTTCCTGATGCTGAATCAGATAATATTCTTTTGATTTTGATTGAAGAATTACAGAATCCTGATAAAGATAACATTGAAGAAAAATCTGATTCAGGTGCCGATAGACGCGACAAACGCTTGATGCAGCTTGACCAAGAATTACAATCAACCCGTGAATATCTTCAAACAACAATAGAAGAATTAGAAGCATCTAATGAGGAATTAAAATCGACCAATGAAGAACTACAATCTTCCAATGAAGAATTACAAAGCACAAATGAAGAATTAGAAACAGCTAAGGAAGAACTACAATCTATCAATGAAGAATTAATGTCTGTTAATACAGAGTTGACCCAAAAAATTGAAGAATTATCAGATGCGAATAATGATGTCAACAACTTACTGGCAAGCGTCGGCATTGGTGTACTTTTTCTTGACTTAGATTTAAATGTTCACCGTTATAATCCGATGGCAGCTCAAATTGTTAACTTGATTGAAACAGATACAGGACGACCATTGAAGCATCTTGTAACAAATTTGCTAAACGATTCATTGGTTGAAGACAGTAGAAGCGTAATTGAAACACTTATACC
>JBAUIA010000259.1:0-9204 GCA_049680565.1 Phototrophicaceae bacterium | reverse complement strand
CAGAGTGACCGTGTGTGACAAGCGAGACAATCAGCTTTGTGAAAGCGGATATGAACTGTTCGGTGTCCATTTTCAAGTATTTCCCGCCAAGATTGAGTTGTTTTACCTTGTGGGCAGGTCGTCGTTTGAGTTTCCCAATCAATATTGAAGTTCAAATTACTGTAGCCTTGCTTCGCTTTTGCTTGCCAGGATGAATCGGGTTGAATAGGACCTAGCAATTCAACATCATATTGTTCATCTAAATAAACAACATCATCCATTTGCATATACCCACAATCCACAATTTGTTGTTCAGGCAACAGCCCACGTTGATCAAGTGCATGGTGAATGAAACGGATCACTTGACGGTCGTTGACAGTTGCTGTTGTCGTTTCAACATGAACAATGACATGAGGCACATCCTCCTCACAAGTTTCGGTAAAGTGAACTTTGTATCCTAACCACCCACTACTATTCTTGTAAGTATAGGTTGCTTCTGGATCATAGGGTGTGTGAACACGGTCGCCAGAAGGGGGACGTTCTGCTTTTGCACGCCAATGGAATACCTTGTTTTGCCACTCATATTGTTCTTGCCAAGTGCGCTGTAGAATTTGTATCGCAGGTAATTGTCTTAAATTCGATTGATCATCCATGCTATTCAACAATTTCAAGCCATCTCGCCCAATTTGCAGGGCTAAGTCTTCACGTGCTTGTTTGCCTTTCGGGAGGCGATATTCTTCAATCCGTTTGCTATAGAGCTCAAGCCATTCGGGTTCAATCAGTGCGCTTAACCACTCTGGTGCTTCACGAGATAACTCGTTTAAAGCATATCTCATCGTCTCACCAACTTGCTCTAGTCGATTAAGATTCTTCACCGATGCCCAAATTGCTGTTGAGTCTGTCCGTTGTTTGCCACGCGATTTGAGTAAGCTATGCTCATTCAACACATCAAGCAAGCGATCAAATAGCTTGCTCTCAGCATCATTCTCAATTAAACGCTTGCGAAATTCGCTCAACACAGACGCATCAAAACCAATATCACTTAATTCTAAACTTAAGGCATATTTCCAATCAATCCGAGCACGTACCATGTTTGCTGCTTGGCGATCGGTTAAATTCTCCATATATTGCATCACGCTTACCAATGCCAACCGCCACGGACTATAGGCAGGTTGACCTTGAGGTGGATAATACGCTTCAAATTCATCATCTTTGAAGATGCCATCAAATACTTGACGGATGCGTAAACACCGATTGCCTTTAGGAAATGCTGCTTCAGCGACTTGTTTGGTTTGTCCAGGGATTGGGGGGACAGATTGAGCTTTCAGACACATCGGGATACTCCTTCAAATTACTTTGATCGAGTATAACTCCGATGACTATCTCCTGCCTCATTAATTCGGCAGCGGTATCTTTTCGGACTGGGAACTAATCATTGACACGCCCAATGATTTCAACACAAGTTAATTGACCGCTCTTAGGGTCGCCATATTTGATTAGCTGCAATCGCTTGATAGATTTGCCTCGTACCATCAGGGTAAATAAGTGTTAGCTGGTCGATAATTTCCTGTTCGCCTAATCCAAAATGTAGACGAGGGTCTTCTGAGGCAAGGTAACTACTGCCTGTATAGACCTCACGAATTAAAATGTTACCATCGGGTAGCAGGATTTCTGCAAATGTACCGGGGATAACTGCTCCTAAATCAATCATGAGCCAATTACCATCAGGGACTTGATTCTGTAAGAGGACAGCATCACCACCAATTGAATTGATTGCGATGTCTAAGTCGCCATCATTATCAAAATCAGCAACAGCGCTCCCACGCGCAATTAATGCGCCAATCTCATCTAAGCCAACCGTGTCTGTCCATTCCCGAAATTGATTGGGGAAGCCCTCAACTAAGCGATTACCATATAAGCGCACGAGTTCAGCATCGGTAGCAGGATTTGTAATCGGCACACGTCCATTGACGGTCAATAAGTCTAAGTCGGTATCATGATCGAAATCTGCAAAATGAACGCCCCACCCTGTCATATTATTGCCAAGACCGGTCATGCCAATGCGGTAGGTACTATACGCGAAACTGAGGAAGCCACTCTCATCAGTTTGGTTGCGATAAATAGCATTGAGTTCTGTATCCCAATTCGTCACCATTAAGTCAACCCAAGCATCACCTGTCCAATCGCCACTGGCAACGCCCATACCACTACCACGATCATTAACCCGCGATGTTTCGTAAGTATCAACGAAGGTAAAACCGAGCGCATTATCGGCTAATTCATATTGATAGAGACGATTAGGTTGTCCATCATTGGCAAGATACAAATCAAGATCACCATCACGGTCAAAATCACTAAAAATTGCGCCAAGTGTGCGTTCATCTATTAACAAGCCAGCATCACGCGTAATCTCTGTAAAAGTAGGGATACCATCTTGATTAACACCATTGCTCAGATACAAACGGTCTGGGATACCATAATAATCTTGCGGAAATGCACCAACAGGATTGGGTACAGGGTTATTGAGATCAATATAACTGCCGACAAATAAATCTAACCACCCATCATTGTTGATGTCAGCCACCGCAGCAGCAGAATTCCACTCAGAAGCATTGACATTGGCAATAGCGGCAACATCCGTAAATGTACCATCACCATTATTGAGCAAGAGCGCATTTTCAGCATCCGCAGTGATGTAGATGTCATCCCATGAATCATTGTTGAAATCAGCAACAACGCATCCATTACCGCGCATCGCTAAATCAGTCTGTGTCTGTTCACTGACATCATTAAACCAAATGCCATTTTCATTACGATAGAGAGCATTTTGAGGCAAGCCACCATTATCAAGCCAGTAAGCAATCTCTTCTTCCGCATGGCTATTAATCATATAAAGATCAAGCCATCCATCTTTATCGTAATCAATCCAACACAAACCAGCCCCCATCATGGCAACAGGATCAGGCGAAAGATCATTGATAAATGCGCCCTGTGTAAATGTGATTCCTACCTCTTGAGCGATATTATCAAAATGCCAATCTGATACACTCATCTCAAGATCATCACGAGTTGATGTGACTGATTGGTCATTCCTTGCAATATCAACGAATAAATTTGTTGGAACACTATCAAGCGGTAAACCACTGGGTACAGACTCTGGCACAAATTCTAATAAATCTGTTGCTTGTGGATCAGTCAAGGCTTCTAGGAATGTGACCAAATCAGCAACATCTTGGTCTGTTAGTGATAAACCATTCATCAACTGAGGTGTTACGGAATGTCCCTGACGTTGCCAATTAAACGGTAGCACACTGCTGTAATATGCCGAGGGCAGATAACTTGCAGGGTCATATGATGCTGCACTAGCAAATATATCAGCATGATGCCAGATAACATCCTCTAGTGTTGGATAAGCACCATTATGGAAGTAAGGCGCTGTTAAACTGATATTGCGTAATGGTGCTGTACGGAATGTATATTGATCGCGGTAATCAAAGGTGACATTGGCACGTCCGTAATCTTCGCGTCCAGTGACCCCGTTGCCTTTACCATGTCCAATTTGAGGCACAAGTAAATTATAAAATTCTATATCAGTAAACAAATCACCACTATGACAGACTGCACAATTGACTGTTGGATTGAGTTCGCCAAAGAATAATAATGCGCCTCGTTTTTGTTCATCAGTCAGGGCATTCATATCCCCTGCAATATAATCATCCCAAGGCGATTGTGTAAAAATAAATTCTTGCTCAAAAGCTGCAAGTGCAGACACAACATGCACAGGTTCAATGGTTTCAACGCCAAATATGTCCCGAAAACGTGCCATATAATCAGGATTATTCATCAAGCGTTGCGCAATTTGTGCGCGAATATATTGTGGGGATTCATCGCCAAACGTTGCACCTGCCATTTCTGCAACGGATGTTACAGGAAATAAGGCTTGTGTTGCGAGAATGTCTGTAAGATTCAGTAAATTGACTTGCTCATCTTGTGTGATGACCGTTTGCCCTATGGCATAACTATGAACGCGACCATCCCAAAATTGAATGGGTAACAAAGCACTATTAATAATCGTTGGACTATTGCGTGGTACAAGCTCACCAACGAAAGGGTTATGCACCTCGCCTAAAATTTCCCCGCGTGCATCTTCACTAATCGTGATAGACGTACGATACGTGCGTGATTCTGATAAGCCCTCCCCTCCTGTTCCTAAAGGTAAGACGCGCCCATCGCCCATTGCTAAGGCTGGATGATGACAGGTCGCACAAGAAATATTCATATCACCCGATAAAATAGCGTCGAAAAATAAATCTTGCCCGAGGTCTAATAAATCACTGTCTGGCGATGCGATAATTTGTCCGGGATTCGCTATCAGTTCGTTCGCTACAATAACCTCAGCTAGCGCAGCATCCATATTATTAATTATGATGTATTGCGGATCAGATTGTGCAATCGTCGGTAACTCAGGTGTATGACGCGCTGCGGAATCATCATCGAAGGTAATATGTAGCACTTGCCCATTAAAAATTTGGGTGATATAGAGGCTGCCATCAGGCGCAGGTAAAACAGCACCGGGAAAATCGAGATTTTCGAGTACAGGTACAAGTTCACCATTATCAATGTAACTCAAACGACCTGTTTCTGCTCGATACCCCATCCCAGAAAAGCAAGACGCATCTTGGGTAAAGCGTGCAAATTCTAAAACCCATATCCGACCATTATCATCGAGCGCTACATCAATTGGCATATTGATGTTATCAATGACGGTGCGTTGATTGCGATTTTCATCAATTGCAACAATTTCGCCACTATTTGTTGGATACGGGCAACCGCCAAAAAGTGCCACATAATATTCATCATCAACACGGGTGATGCCTGTTGGCACAGCTTGGATGCGATTACGTTCATTGGTAGGATCAACCAATTCATCAAAGCGATGAATAAATTGTGTTGTTCCATTGGCTAATTCTTTAGCGATGCCGTTACCTGTCGCATCTGCAACAACAGGGACACCCTCAGCATCATAGGTCATATCAAAGGGGTTCACGAGGAATACATTATTGAAGCGCTCCATCGCAATCCCTAAATCATCAGGCGTGAACGGTATTTCTGGGAGTATTTGCGCTTCGGATGTTGGTAATGTCCATAAATGTGTGGCATTAAAATTACCAACATAAATCGTTTCACCATCAGGCGACACTGATACTAATGGAATCCCTGATAAATCCCCAGCATCACGTCCGCTTGGGAACTGAGAAATTAAACGTCCGATTGTCCCATCAGGCAGCATCATACTCACACCTGCGCTAAGGTCACCATTGCCTGTGCCTTCTTCCGCAATCAGTAGATTACCATTCGGCAAGCGTGCCATCCCTACAGGATTATATAAACCTTCTACAAGAATTTCGATTGTTGCAGGTGAATGATCTTGTGCTATTACCTGTAAATTGAGTATAAGCAATAAGCATATGAGGTAGAAGACACGTTTAATCATCAATATTCCTAAAGAGGCTGTTGTCTTTGAGTGGCTGTAGTGAATGACTGATTACGTAGAAGATGGAGCAGCATCTGCTGCCCCACCCAATTAGATTAAGCAAGTATCGGCTTATTCAAAGAATGCGTTGTAATTTGCGAGTTCTTCGTTAGCGAAACCAGCTGCTTCATCGAGTGCTTCTTGTGGTGTTAAACCATCATCAAGTACACGACCATAAGCATCAACAATCAAACGGCGAACTGCTGGGAAAGGACCTGCACGACCACCGAGTACAGCATAGTTTGTTGAACCATCTTCTAATACGGTAACGGTTGCAACGAGTTGGTCAACAGCTGTTGCGAAGTTGGGGCTTTCTGCCCAGAATGCTTGTACTTCGTCGCTATCTTGTGCGCTTTGTACAACTGGGAAGTAACCTGAACCAACGTGCCATGTGATTTGTTGTTCTTCTGCTGCCATGAACTTCATGAATTCCCATGCTGCTGCATTTTGTACTTCATCGCCACTGTCGATGAGCCACAATGCACCACCACCAATAGCAACACCATTACGTTCGCTGCTGTCACTGTGTGGGATGTAGGTTGTTGTTACTGGGAAATCTGAATTGTTGATGATTGCAACATCGGATGTGCTGTCAAAGATCAATGCCGATTGTGCAGCTTGGAAAGTTGCATCGGTATCTGTCCATGTGCTACCAAGATTTGCTGCATAACCTTCTGAGTAGAGGCTTGTCAAGAATTCAAAGACTTCTACACCTTGACCTTGGTTAAAGACAGCTTCACTTGCGCGTCCTGTACGACCATTGTCATTGTTGAAGTATAAACCACCACTATTGGAAAGCATTTGTTCAAAGAACCAACCCACTTGACCGATGCTGACACAATTTTGTATATCGTTAGCTGCTACAATTTGGTCACAGATTGCTTTGAATTCGGAGAATGTCCAATCGGTTGGAAGTTCTTCAATGCCTGCTGCTGCGAGCATATCAGCGTTAGCATAAACAAGCGGTGTACTACTGTTGAAAGCGAGTGCTGCCATGCCTTGTTCATCTGAGTAGTAATCACGGATTGCTGGGATGAATGCTTCTGTATCGAAATCATCTTCCATGACGGTGTATGCAGGAAGCACACTTGGGAAATCGAGCATGGTTTGTGATGCGATGTCGAAGTTTTGGGTTACATTTGGCAATGTATCTGTTTCGAGTGCTGCCAAAAGTGCGTTATAGGTATCGTCATAGCTACCTTGGAAGGTTGCATTCACGACAATTCCATCTTGAGAATCGTTGAAACTAGCAACAAGCTCATCAACGAGTTCACCGAGGTTACCACTCATCGCGTGCCAAAATTCGAGTGTAACTGGTTCATCTTGTGCGGTTGCGATACCTGATAATGCCAAAACTAGCACACCAAATACCATCACACGCATGGTCTTAAATAAACGATGTAACATATATTGCCTCCTAAGTGTGTGAAAAAAAATGTCTCTATTGCTAGCATGTGCTAGCGCGCTTTATTAAACAGGTTCATGACCTGTGAAAGCCAAATTAATGGTGATTAGCCCTTCAAGCCTGTTGATGCAATACCTTTGACAAGCTGTTGTTGGGCGACTAAGAATAAGATCAAGGTTGGCAATAAGGCAATAACCGCCCCTGCCATAATCGCACCCCAATCTGCACCGCGCTCTTGATCGAACAAGAAGAAACGGATACCGATTTGGATTGTACGCATATTGGTATCATTTGTAATAATTAAAGGCCATAAATACTGACTCCATGCCCCTAAAAATGCAAATGTCCCAAAGGCACTGATCGACCCTTTACTGAGTGGGATTACAACTGACCATAAGTAGCGTAAACTGGTCGCGCCATCGACTTTTGCTGCATCGTAGAGTTCACTGGGCAAAGTCATAAAGAATTGCCGCAGTAAAAAGACCCCAAAGGCGCTGGCTAAAAATGGAATTGTTAATCCAGCATAGGTATTGGCTAAACCCCATTCACTCACCATGATGAAATTAGGTATAAAAGTGAGTTGGAAGGGTACCATCAAACTACCTAAGATTAAATAGAATAACACATCACGCCCCGGAAATTCTAAAATGGAAAAGGCGTAAGCAGCTAGGATACTCAAGATAATTTGTGAAACAACGATAATCCCTGTTTGGATAACACTATTTATAAAATAGCGTAACAGAGGTTGCGATGTCCATGCTGTGACGTAATTTTCAAATGTCCATATCTCAGGAAACAAGGTCGGCGGATAATTAATCATATCTTGTGGTAGCTTAAAACTACTGAAGATCGCAATCCAAATTGGTGCAGAAATGATTAAGCCGATAACGAGTAAGAGAATGTGCAAGCCAAAATCGGCAACTGTGAATCTTTTGTCATTAACATCTTCTCTTGCACTATGTTTTTGTATTGTTTCGCTCATTTGTAATGTACCTTATTCCCTACGTAACGGAACTGAATATAAGATAAGACAAGGATTACCAAGAACAAAACATAGGCTTGTGCAGATGCTTGCCCCCTTAGAGGCGTTCCCTTAAAACCATCATTATAGATATTATAAAGCATGGTACGTGTAGGGCTACTACCTTGTGTCAGCACATCAATTTCACCAAAGACTTGCAAGCTATTGATAACATTGATAACCATCAGAAAGAATAAAGTGGGTGATAAAAGTGGGATCGTAATGTTGCGAATACGATGCCACAAATTCGCACCATCCACTTTAGCAGCTTCATAGTAAACTTCATCAATATTCTGTAAGCCAGCCAATGCAATAATTGTATTGAAGCCGATTTGTCGCCAGACAACAGCAATCATGACACTCACTAATGCCCAATCGGCATCGACTAGCCAAGCAGGTCCATCTATCCCAACCCACGTTAGAACATAATTGAGATAGCCAACAACAGGATGGAATATCCAACGGAATAACACACCTGTCACCGCCGAACTCATGACAATGGGTACGAAGATCAATAATCTATAAAACCAAGTCAAATGTTTTAGAGGATAGGAAAGTAAAATTCCGAGAAATACAGATAGTGCAATCCCTGTGGGTACAGTACCTAACGTAAACCAGAATGTTGTCCATAAAACGCGATGATACCGAGGATCAGTGAAAAGTTTAGTGTAATTTTCCAAGCCAACATTGATTGTCGCATTACCGAATGGAGCAACCCGTGTCAAACTAATTTGGAATGATGTGATAATTGGTATAAACACGAAGATTGTTAAAACGATTAATGTCGGTGCAAGGTAAGCATAGCCTTCCAATGCTGACAAGATTTTGCTACGTGTAAAATGGCTACCCAAACTAGATGAGCGTTTAGCCTTAACTTTAATCGGTTGTTCCATAATTAATTTCCATGAAGTTTATTATTATCCTAAATGTAGCGCGATTAAAGCATTTCTGCAACTGACAAACATTATAATAGGCACTAATGATTATCATTTTGGGGTAATTGGATTAAATTAATATAGATATTCTTTAAGCGATTATCATCTGCCTATGCAGTGCTAAAGATGGACTGACAGGGTCACCTTATCAAGCGACACTGCTAATACTTTTACTGACAGAAATAAACCTCCATCTTTTGATATAAATCCTCTAATGATAAAGCATTCGTTTCTAAACTTATCTCATGGATAAATACAGGAAACATTTTCTCAAATATATTGAGGGCATCACTCACATCATCATTTGTATGATGCGCCTTGATTGCCTGAT
>JBAUIA010000258.1:0-3024 GCA_049680565.1 Phototrophicaceae bacterium | reverse complement strand
TCTGACTATGTTCAGAAATTACTTAACGCCTTTGATACAAATATGATATCGCTCGCGTTATCAGCAAATCAACCCCAGATTGATCCGCTTAGTGAACGTGAGTTAGAAGTGCTTACCCTCATTGCGGGTGGATTATCGAATCGTGAAATCAGCGAACGCTTGTTTATTGCTCTGGATACCGTCAAAGGGCATAACCGCATCATCTACCAGAAATTACAGGTGCGTCGTCGTACTGAAGCCGTTGCGCGAGCGCGTGAACTTGGCTTAATTTAAATATCAACATACCACAATCCAAGAAACAACACCCCTAACCACACTTTCGTGTCGTTACAACAACACCCTTAGCGCCTACACTGTTTACAAGTTAAGTGAGCGGAGTGGGCAGATTTTTATGCCAGAAAATAAAACGACGCAATCCAAATTAGCACGCATTTATCGAATCAAACTCAAAGGATAAACTATCATGACAACACTAACACAAACACAGACCAATACTTTCAATCATAGCGAAAGCCAGACCAATCGTTTGCAAATGATGGGTGGATGGTCATCCATCGTCGCCGGCTTAACCTATATCTTCGGCTTTGCACTTTTCCTGACGGTACTGATGCCACTCGCCAGTGGTGAGTTAGATGCAGTTGAAACTGTCGCCTTCGTTGAAGCCAATCAAGTCTTGATCTATATCTGGAATTTAGTGATTTACGTACTGAACGGCATTGTGCTAGCCGTTGCTAGTCTGGCAATCAACGAGCGCTTAAAAGCTGTTGCACCTGCCAGCGCACAAATCTCGACAGCACTTGGTTTAATCTGGGCAGGCTTAGTGATTGCCAGTGGCATGGTTGCCAACATTGGGGCGGCAACTGCGATTGATATTTATCAAACTGACCCCATGCAAGCAGGCACAATCTTTCAGGCTGTCAATACTGTACAAAATGGCTTAGGTGGTGGTAATGAGATTGTTGGTGGTCTCTGGGTAACAATCATTAGCTGGGTCGCATTCCGTAATGGAC
Organism: Phototrophicaceae bacterium; assembly: GCA_049680565.1. Lineage (GTDB taxonomy): Bacteria > Chloroflexota > Anaerolineae > Aggregatilineales > Phototrophicaceae > JAUZRW01. The sequence goes on along the minus strand of JBAUIA010000258.1, from coordinate 2,014 downwards.
TATTTTCACGCGCTTTGAACGGACTCGGTTTAATTGCAGGTGTCGCAGGGATTGTCACGCTCATCCCACAACTGACGGATGTAGGCGCAATCTTCGGATTTGGCATGATTGCGTGGTTCATCTGGATGGGTATCGCTTTACTTCGTAGCGAATCATAAGTAACTGAGGGTAGACCCATTCAAGAAGCGTATCGTTACGTGCATACAGGATGCAAAAAAGGCAACGTTGTTATCAATATCATCAATAATCAGCAAACAACTATCACATATAAGGAGATTGAAACATGAATCAGAATCAAATGATAAAAGCAGCAGCAGGCATAGCTATCGGTGTTGGAGTGGGTGTTGCACTCAGTAATGTCGCACTCGGCGTTGGGTTAGGTATTGTATTCGGTGCGGCGTTCAGTCGGATCAATACAGAATCACCTGATTGAATAAACTGTGCAACACCAACATAACATAAATCGTAAAAGTTAAACGTATACAACAAAGGAAAAAACAATGATTAGACAACTCATCCTAACCTTGATGCTACTACTATCGGGCATCATCGTCACCACAGCACAAGATAACACCGAGACATTGCCATCAGATGTCGTTACCGAAGTACAAGCAGAAATGGACAGCTTAACCGCAGAGACTTTCCCACCCGGTATGGTTGTCTGGATTGATACGCCAGACTATCGTTTTGAGGGCGCAAGTGGTTTTGCGAATCTCGCAGACGAAACTCCGATGCCAGCAGATGGGGCATTCCGAATTGGGAGCATCACCAAGACGTTTACTGCGACAGTGGTTATGCAACTGGTAGAGGATGATGTTTTAACCTTAGATGATACCGTTGCACAGTGGTTACCAGAGGTTGCCGAGCAACTGCCATATGGTGATGAGATTACCGTGTATCAATTGCTGTCTCATACATCAGGCTTATTTAACATTGTCGAACACGAACTTTACTATGCCGACTTTTTCACTGAGATGGTCGTTGATGAAACCACAGGTATTCCAACACTGGAATGTGTTCAACGTGACCCCAACGACACACTTGCTCGTTACGTCTACGGGAAAGATGCGTTATTTGCACCGGGTGCAAGCTGGTACTACAGCAACACCAATTACACCTTGCTTGGCATGATTATCGAAGAAGCGATGGATATGCCCCTGACAGAAGCATATCGCACAAATATCTACGAACCATTAGGCATGGAATCCACCTTTATGGATTGCTATGAAGATGCAGTGATTGATATTGTACATGGCTATTCAGACGTTGGCGACACAATGTCAGATGTCACCGACCTCCATGAATCCATCGGTTGGTCAGCAGGTAGTATGGTCTCAACTGCATCTGACTTAGTTACCTTTGCACGCGCTTTATTCAGTGGTGAATTGTTTGATGACTCTGAGACACTCGTTACAATGACAACGCCTGCCCCAAGTAGTCCATATGGTTTAGGTGTATTCATCAGCGAAGATTACATCGGGCATCCGGGTGGGATTGCAGGTTTTCGCTCCGCACTCAACTATTCACCTGATTCCGATATGGTGGTGGTGATGCTCTACAACAATGATGTGACTGACCCTGAACAGAATATGGCGACTGTACTGAATCCTGTGCTAACATTGTTACGTATAGAGGACTAAGCACCCGTTTTATAACTGCCCCTTGATGTACATTGATAGGGGTAGTTGCTATATTCTCAGTTTATAACTTAATCAAATGAACATTCTATAGCAATTGAAGCAATCGAAAAAACAATGTAAGTGTGGCATCATAAGAGAATGCCAAATGGATATAGCAATGAGCTAAGAGCGCGAGCGCTCGCATACAAAGATGCCAATCACAAGCAAGCCGAGACATGTGAGGTATTTCAGATTAGCCGTTCTGCGCTAACTCAGTGGTTAAAACTAAGACGCGAAACAGGCTCATATGAACTCAAAGCACGTCGGGGCAGGCAACGGAATCGAAAAATCGGGGAAGACGCTTTGAAAGCCTATTTGGAAGCCCATCCCGATGC
>JBAUIA010000257.1:0-6797 GCA_049680565.1 Phototrophicaceae bacterium | reverse complement strand
GGATAACACAGAGATTGAAATTATGTCATCTTGTAGCCTTATTTGAACAGAAAGTTCTTAGTTTTTAGTCTTTAGTGAACCGCTAAAAACTAAGGACTAAAAACTCACTATTTTAGATTACTTGGATCAAAAATATGCTTATTCTCTTAAACAAAATTCACGTTAGATACACTTTCCGTTCCGTTGTCTCCACTTTCCCACTTTCGGCGCTAAATACAATTGTTGGGCAATGAATTCAATTACAATTTGGGGAATACTTTGCTTCTCTTGGGGAAAACGACCTTCGTATTGAAAAACTTTCAACAAAACCGCTTTGCCAAGTTGATTATGGGGTTTATTTAGACCTAGAAAGTCACGCTCATCTGCTTGTAGCATGAAATGTTGTTGCAGTTCTTCCACCGCCCAACTTATTTTCATCTTGATCCTCCTTGATTTTAGCTTCAAGAAGAATAGTGGTGGCAATTCTTCAACTTTGCAACTCATCTCCCATTAATCGAGTGACACTTTGTTTCACAGAAGTTAAACTCATGCCTATTATGGGGATCTGCACTCGCACGTCCCATAGCTGTAAACTTAAGGGTTGAGGATGTTATGCTATTGGAAACGATCAAATAACCAAAGCAGGACATCCTCAATGACAACTACCATATCACAAGCAAGTAAAGCGATGCAAAAAGTGTTGTATAAAAGAGCCAATGAAATTGCAGAAAAGTCGCCCTTTTTTGAGCGTCAACGACAAGTGACGGGGTCAAGCTTCGTGCGCGGGTTGGTCTTTGGTTGGATTAATGACCCCCAAGCAACATTAGACACCTTAAGTCAGTCAATTGGTAATGCAGGGACACCAATAACCCGACAAGGCTTGCACAAACGATTTACGGTTGAAGCAAGTGATTTTTTGTATAAAGTCTTGCACGAAAGCTTATCAGAGGTGGTGAGTGCGATGCCTGTTGAACGAGGTTTATTATCTCAATTTACGCATGTGGAATTGTTGGATAGTAGTCAGATTGAATTGCCTGATGAGCTTGAAAATATCTGGTTGGGGAGTGGGGGCTATGTCAAAGGCAAGACGAGTTCTGCCATCAAACTCAATGTACGTTGGGATGTTCGTACAGGTGAATTATGTGAACTAGATTTAAGTGACGGACGACAACATGATGGCAAGTCGAGTATCCAATATGCCACGATGCCCAAAGGGTCGCTACGCATTGCAGATTTAGGCTATTGGAAACTGAATGTACTAAAACGCATCGCTGATGAAGGTTCATACTGGCTCACAAGATACAAAACAGGAACAATTATTTGTGATGAACAAGGACAAATAATTGACTTGCTTGATGCACTTCCTAGACAAGTTGGCAAACAAGTCGAATGGCAGGTTCATTTAGGCAAGCAAGCCCAAATTCCTTGTCGTTTAGTTGCAGAACGAGTCCCTGAGCATGTCGTCAAACAACGTCATGAACGTTTAGATGAAACCGCTCGTCGTCGTGAACGTCCTTTTTCTGATGCCGTTTACGAAATGGCAAAATGGACAATTTATCTCACCAATGTTCCACAGAAAATGCTTACAATTGCACAAGTATTGGCACTCGGACATTATCGCTGGCAAATTGAACTCTTGTTCAAATTATGGAAAAGTGAGTTGGAAGTCAATCAATGGCGAACGCAAAATCCCCAACGTATTTTGTGTGAATTGTATGCCAAGTTGATTGGGGTTATTGTCACTCATTGGCTCTTGCTCGTCGGGACATGGTACAATCCGCAACGGTCATTTATTCGCTCAATGGGCGCGATTCGCGGCTTAGCTTGGCAATTCGCCAATTCCATCCCATCTGATGGCGCTTTGCAACATGCGCTTGAAGCTTTGATACGCTCTCTTTCTGCTTGTCGCTTGGAACAAACCAAAACTTTTACACCTAGTTCTAAGCAAGTTCAAGCAGCTTAAGTTTACACGAATGGGACATCCCGTTGGATGTCCCTACAATACCCTGAATTTGTAGGGACGCGCAATGGCGCATCCGCGAAAGTATTTATGGATATTTTTTTAAAAACTTATCGAAGGTTACTACTACTACACGACCAATTTAATCTCTAAGAAATGATGTAGAATGTATCCAAAAACAAGGATACGAGAAAATGGGTCGCAAAAAAGCGTTTGTGATTGAATTGAAAGCCGAAGAAAAAGTCGAATTACAATCGATTGTTAAACAAGGGTATCACGCCTCTCGCGTCATCCGTCGCGCCCAGACTTTATTGTGGATTGAGGAGGGCAAGTCAGACAAAGAAATTGCCGAACTGCATGATGTGAGTTTAGGAACAGTAGGCAATACACGCAAGAAGTGGGTGTTAGAGCGAACAGTCGAAGATAAACTCCGTCCGGGTCGTCCGCCTATTTTAGATGGCAAGCAAGAAGCGATGTTGGTGGCACTTGCTTGTAGTGATGCGCCAAATGGGCTTGAGGATTGGACGATGCAACTGCTAGCAGACCGCGTTGTTGAACTGGGGATCGTCGATGCCATTTCGGATGAGACGGTTCGCTTGCGCTTAAAAAAACGCACTCAAACCGTGGCAGAAGAAGATGTGGTGCATTCCGACAGTGAGTAGCGAGTATGTAGCGTGCATGGAGGATATTTTGGATGTTTATATGCAACCCATTGATCCATTACGACCTCGAGTTTGCTTTGATGAACGTCCCACACAGTTGCTCGATGATGTGATTGCACCGATACCCATGAGCGTGGGACAGGCAAAACGGATTGATTATCAGTATGAACGCTTCGGTAGTGTGAACTTATTCATGATGGTTGCCCCATTTCTCGGATGGCGAGAAGTCAAAGCAACGCAAACACGCAAGAAGGTTGATTTTGCGCAGTGTATGAAAGATTTAGTGGATGTGCATTTTCCCGATGCCGAGATCATCACGGTGATTTTAGATAACCTCAACACGCACACTTACGGCGCATTGTATACTGCATTTGCTCCTGGAGAAGCACGGCGATTGGCACGGAAATTGGACTTCCATTACACACCCAAACATGCTTCGTGGTTAAATATGGCAGAGATTGAAATTTCGGTGTTAAGTCGTCAATGTTTAAAGCAACGCATCCCCTCACTTGAGCGTTTGACTGAGGTCGTTCATGATTGGACAGTACGACGAAATCAACAACAAGCTAAAATTACTTGGTGCTTTGATTTAACGAATGCACGTACCAAATTAGCTCGTTTATATCCATAAAAACTTTTTTGGTCGTGTACTACTAGCATGTCACTCGTATTTGAAGTTGAGTATGCCAACAACGAATAAGACTGCTGCAATGGCTAAGAGTACGCCGACTTCGGGTAAGATGGCAAGCAGACCACGGTTATACCAAATGATGTCTTGGAAACCATCCATCGCCCATGCAACAGGCGATATATGCCCAACAACGCGCATGAAGTCAGGCACAATATCCAAAGGCCACCATGCGCCCCCTAAAGAGGCTAAGGCTAAAGCGAGTAAGGTGGTTAATTGGCTGGCTTGTCCTTCGCTACGCAGCATTGTTGCTAAGGCAAAGGTCAATGAGGTCGTCGCCAGTGCAAAGGCGGCTGCAATCAAAATTAGACCCATCCAGTTCGCGCCAAAATCCATCCCAAAGCCGAATCCAATCGCAAAGACGACTGCAAATTGGATCATCCCTAATGTGAAGTACGCTAAAATCTTGCCACCGATGATTTGTGCGCGACTAACAGGCATCACAACGAGGCGTTGCAATGTCCATTGTTGACGTTCACGGATGAGGACAGCCATCCCAGCTAAAATGGTAAACATGACGAACATGCTGCCCATCCCCGGCACTGATTGATTGAAGCCTGATATTTCCTCGTTACCATCTTCAAGAGCGGTGACACGATAATCAATGGTGACAGGGTTTTGTACCAGAATTGCTTCCGCAGCCGTATAGATTGCGTCGGTTGTGACGCTTGCACCGATAGATTCTGCAACGCTGCTTCCAACTTGGGCAGCTATAATTGCACCATTCAAGCGCCCGATGATGGCTTCAATCGCAGGCTGAATCGCGCTTGGGGTGGTGGCATCTTCATTACTATAAAAAGCTAAGTCGAATGCTTGGGATGTTTCTATTGCCGTCTGAAAACCAGCAGGGATAATGACCAGTGCATCATAATTGCCATTGACCAAGGATTGGCGTGCGGCTTCGCTATTGCCGTCTTCTCGTAGAAAGACATTCACTTGTTCATTGATGTCAGCTAGCTCGCTGACGAATTGCTCCGATTGGGTACTTTGATCTTGATCGACAATCAGAATATCGAGGCTCGGTAAACTTCCGCCACCTGTCCCGACAATTCCTAGAACAATCGTTAAGATGCTTGGGATTAGCAACAAGCCGACTAAGTTCGCCCGATTGGATAAGAAAATCCGTAAATCTGTTGTAGCGATTGCAAGTATTTTTTGCACGATGCTAGCTCCTATATCTCAATCCGACGATTGAATAACCACGAACCGATAATAAATAAGACGCTACCGACAAGTGCAAGAATGGTTAAATTCAACATAATATCGGGATTGCCACCTGATAGTTTGTTATAGCCATCGACACCCCAATAGATAATTGAAAATTGTTGTAGTGCTTCAATCTCAAAGCCAAATGCGCCCCCTAACATCGCCATCCCTAAAGCAGTTAATGTGCCGAAGATGCTGGCTTGTTCAGGTGTGCTAGCTGCACCAATCACAAAAACACCTAAGCCCGATACTGCTAAACCAATGGTTAAGGTAAGCAGCAATAAGAGCAGCATATGATTGCCCCAAATGAACAGCGCTTCACCCATCACGAAACTCGCAATGATGGTCATGCTCAATAAGAGTAAGGTCACTTGCAAGATGACCAGCAAAATTGCCCCTAAAATTTTACCTGCGATTATTGCTAATCGTGGTGTTGGTGTCATCATCAAACGCTGTAATATCCATGTGCGTTTATCATTGTAGATCGAGAGCAATGAATTATTCATCGTAAAAATGGCGAAAAAGACCGCTTGTGCTGATCCCATTGCGACCATAATTTGCACAAAGCTGCTCTGGGCTTGTACATCATCTAATGGTAAACGGGTGAGGGTTAAGGTATTCAACTGTGATCCGAAAGCACATCCAAAATCATCAAAAGCACTTGGGTCAGCCGTCGTCATGGCGACAATATTCAAGGGATCAGATAGAATTGTCGTGATCGTGGCATTCACTGTTGTTGCGCCTATCACAATGTCATTGACAATGGATTCCGTCACACTACGGGCGACAACACCACTAATCGGCGCAGCACCATTACTATATACCTCGATACTTGTGGCTGTGATTGCTGTTTCGTTGGCTACCATACTTGCAACATTGATCTCAGGGCTGAGTGAGGCTGTAAAATCTGTAGGGATAATGATTGCAACCGCATAATCGCCTGTATCAACGCCTGCTCGTGCTTCATCAGCACTGGATAGGGCAAGCGCATTGAATAAAGTATCGAGTGATGTTTGGGTGCTAGTCTCTGATGCTACGGGTGAGTCGGCTAATAGGCTACAGGTATTAGTCGCATTATTTGCTGTCCCTGTAGGCGCAGATACCGATAATAAAATATTGCTAATGGTTTGTCCGTAATTGGTATCAGCAGCGCCTTCATCAAGGTTGACAACCGCCAAGTCAATATTGTTGATTGAAATTGTGCCACCATTGCCACCGAAGGCTAAACCCATGATGGTTGCAAGGGCAATCGGTGTGATGAGCATAAACAGCAATAAGCCTGCATCAGAATAAACAGTATGTAATTGCTTCCATGCAATTGTGAATATTTTTTGTATCATGTTGTCCTCTAATCGCGCAATGCACGCCCAGTAAGGTGTAAGAACACCGCTTCTAAATCAGGTTCGCGCACTTGTACAGATTGCACTTCAATATCAATGCCTTCGATCACATTGAGGACTCGCGGTAAGGCTTTGCGCCCACCTTGTACATAAATGGTGATGATATTGTCTTGGGCGTTTGTGAGATCATCATTTTTTGCATCAGGAATTATCGAATCTACGCGGGTTACACCGACTACACGCTCTTTGATAATAGCAGGCATGTTATCGGGGATTGTTTGTGTTCCGAAGCTGATAATCAGACGGTCTTCTTCTCCGACCTGTTGGGTTAATTCGCCTTGTGTACCAATCGCAATCACTTCACCATGATCCATAATGGCAACGCGGTCACTCAGTTCTTGTGCTTCTTCCATCATGTGTGTGGTATAGAGAACCGTCATATTGTATTCATCTCGTAAACGGAAAACGGTATCCAGCACACGCCGACGATTTTGTGGATCAATGCCAACGGTGGGTTCATCCATGTAGACCATTTTGGGGCGATGCAATAAGCCCACGCCGATATTCACACGGCGTTTCATACCCCCACTGAAATTGCTTACTTTATCATTTTGGCGATCTTTGAGATCAATAAACTCAAGGATTTCATCGGCACGACTTTGTAGGTCTTTGCCGCCTAGACCATACATCCGTCCGAAGAATACTAAATTTTGTCGCGCGCTTAATTCAGGATACAGGGCGATTTCTTGCGGGATGACCCCTAAAAGTTGCTTGGCTTTCATCGGCGCTTTGACAATACTATATCCACCGATGAGGGCATCGCCTGCACTGGGTTCGACTAAGCCACTTATCATTGAAATTGTGGTGGTTTTGCCTGCGCCATTGGGTCCTAATAAACTGAAGATTTCACCTGCTTCAATGATTAAATCAACCCCTTTGACAGCGTCAATAATTTTACCATC
>JBAUIA010000256.1:0-2149 GCA_049680565.1 Phototrophicaceae bacterium | reverse complement strand
CAAGGGTGTAGCCTTGTGTGGGTGGCGCGACGACATAACGCCCTTCCCATTGCCAGTCGGTACCATCTTTTTGGAGTGTGCGCGTTGTGCATGTTTTAGGAATGTGAAAGTAAAGATGCCAGCCATTGGGTGTCTTGACCGTGTAGGTGTTGGTGAGATGTGGGAATAGCTGGCAGAATAATTGGTACTTATCACTGCAATCGAAATCTAAAACAGCAAGATCTGAGATTGAACCGGTAATGATACCCACGCCTTGGAAGGCCCCAAATTTGAACCAGTGGTCAATCTGATCGGAGCTGGCATGTTGGCGACAATATCTGAGCCATTTGATGGCGGCGACTTTAAAGAATTCAACGTGTGCAGTTGCCCAGACTGGAATCACGGACCAATTTTTTGCTAAATAGGTCTGTGCAGCCGCGAGAAATATTGGATTTGCATTAGTTTTGTTAGATTTCATCCATAAATTCCTCACCGAAGTGAGAAAATGCTTGCATGAATACAGCGAGGTGGTATACTGTTTATATAAACAAGCAACATCCTCGGCTGTGAGCAAAACACTCACTCCGGTCTGTGAGTCCATTTCCTTTGGTCGGCAAAACTTACGGGAAATGGACTTTTGCATTAATGTAATTGTCTTTTTTAAACACTGCCCCTCAAGAAGAACAATGTAATAATAGCATTCTAACCTACCCTTTTGATTCAAGCAACTCAATTCCACAAAAAACGCCCAATTTGCATATCTTTTTGCTGAATTATGCCATTTGTCGTGCCATTGCTAATCGTACTCCGCCAACTGCATTCAACTCGGTTGGCAAGACATCTGCCACATGCGGATGTTGTTCGACTTGGAGCAGCTTCTCTGAATAGTATTCTTTGAGATATTGGGCTGCCAGCGTCGCTCCCCCACCCACCAGAATCAATGACTTGATACCGCGTAAGCTATTGAAAACGCCATAAATGATGTTATTGGCAATCCAATCAGCATAACGTTGGGCGAATTTCTTGATAACAGATTCGATATTGATGGCACTTGCCCCACTGACTAAGGTGTAATCGCCAGTCGTCAAGCCTTGGCGCAAGGTTTGATCGATGTCATCGGTGGTCAGCAAGGCAAAATCTTCACCCTGTTTCTTAACCACGCGCAATACATTATCCAGAATATGAGTTTTGATGCCCTGCCCTTCCCATGTAGCAAATTGCAAACTCTCTGGGTTGAATTGTCCGTTGTTCATTGAGAGTGCATCCAAGGTATACATGCCCAGATCAAGCACGACGGTTTGTCCCTCTAAGATTTCACTGTCCACCACTTGCCCTTGATTATCCAGTGCAAATGCCCCAACAGCGCCTAAGCCTTCAGGATGAACCGTAATCTTCTCAATCTTGAAGATGCGAGGTTTATCATCATCCTTGAATTGCACTGCCATCGTATTCTTGATGGTTTTCATGCGTTCATTGATGCCTGTCTGGGCATCGAAGAACATTGACGGTGGCGCAAAGACGGTTATATCAACACTGCCACCCTTTTTGGGCAATAAGTCCCAAAGTCAGGTTCAGGCAGTTTGTGATTGTTGACAATGACCGTCACAAGGGCGCTGGTATCAGCTTCAAAACGATTGCCAACCCAATAATAATTGAAACCGCGAGTCATCAAGCGTACTTTAAGATTCTGTTTGAGTAATTTAATAGCAATGACGCGCTTGGCTGGATAGCGTTTGCCCTGCTCATCTTCGAGAAATTGCCCTGGTACATCATATTCTTCCGAGATTTCATCTAAGGTATTCCAATAAATGGGCTTGATGGTGTGTGTGGGACGCTTATGTAGGTTGGTTAGCTCGCGCTCATAGCGATTTTTGGTTACTTTGCTGATCCCAATGCGTTTAGAGAGCCATTTTGTGGAATATTTGCCCGGTCTGCGCTCAATGAAGCGGTAGTGAAGCACCTGTCGCGTCTTTTTAGCACTCTTGAGATCGTCTAAGGTCAAGGGATCACTGATAGAAGAGAGGCGTACATTGAGAATTTGCGCGAGTTCGGCATTGCTAGGCATGCGGTAAAAGTCAGTCGGACGCCCCATTTTTCGACTTTTTCCTGATTTTGAATTTGTGACCATTAAGCAGTTATGGTCTATGTCCTTAGAAATATTCATAGCAGG
>JBAUIA010000255.1:0-2818 GCA_049680565.1 Phototrophicaceae bacterium | reverse complement strand
AATCAATTCGCAGAAGATGTACCAATCACCCAGCAACCCGCAGTGCTTGTACCAGATGACATCTTAGTCGATGCTGAAGCAGGACGGATTGCGCGCTTGATTGGGCAATTCGGGGTATATCGGGCATGGGTCTTTGCTCACTCAATTGATGATGGCGATGGTTGGGTCGAACGTAAGCAACTGGAAGATCTCTGGCAAACAGTCGGTGTTGCTAAGAGTAAACGTCAGGCAAGGCGCATTATTCAGCAGGGCATTCAGGGTGGATATTGGACGCAAGATAAAAATACTAAACGCATCTATCTTTTCGGTCAGGTCAAAGTCACAAGCAAATTAGTCGAAACAGCATTAGATTCAGGTTATCACCACCTGATTGAAACCAATAAACCAGGTAAACGTCGGGTGCAGGTCAACCTATCTGGTACAGTGCAGGAAGCCTCCGCGAATTTATATGCAGCATGGTTGGTTGCTAAAGACCCTGAGTGCAAAGGCACAACTATCAGTCGTGATATTCTCTGCGACTTGTGGCAAGTTTCTGTACCTACTTTATTATCTTGGGAAGAAATTGCAAAGATTGGCAAACAAGCCAATTTCGCACAAAGTAATGACACATCGCTAGAGAACGTACCAGCCCATGCCTATCTAACACTCAATCGAGATGGCACGACAGCCAGCGCATGGCGATTACCCAATACTTATTTCGTTCATAACAAAGCGATTCAACAACACTCACACACAGGCAAAGCAACTCATATTAAACAGGCAGTCCGATCCGAAATTGCTTTAGCAGAACAGCGTTGTTCTATAGGGGATGCCGCGTTGCCCCGTTCTGCTAAGTATTATTTCACAGATCATGCCTCAAATAAATTAGATGCCTTTCAAGCCTGTGAGACTTACCTGCGAAAATTGAGTCGCAAAGGTGGTGATATTTTTGAGCGCAGATATTTCTATGTTGGCTCACGGCATGGTGTTCGCATCTACGAACCATTCAACATTGAGACTAATGCTCAAGCGACGAATATCTTTCAACGCTTGATCTGGCAGGAACATATCAATGCAACCTTCATTGCAGTACAACGAAATTTTGCATCACTGGTGGCTGACCATGCTCAATATATGGAGGCGATTGCATGAAAAAAACGGACAAAAACTTTAGGGTCTATAGGGGTTACACAACTTTAAAAACAAAAAAGAGATTAAGGTAGTGGTTAAGTAGTAAGTGATGAGCGCATTCTCAGATTATGTTCAATGATAAACCATCGAGTGACGAGTTCATGGTAAAAGTCGAGTTTAGAAAAGGACAAGGTTTTGCGAGTATAGCGCCTTAACCATTGCCTCAAGGTGTTATACCAGCGTTCTTGATGAGCCGTTTCGCCCGTTTCTTTACTCACACTCTGATGTGTGGATTTTGGGAAGACTTTGGCATAAGCCTTCCAGAAATCACTGAAAGAGTGACAATGGCGATAAGTCCGAGGAATGGCTTGCCATAATTGACGACAAGTCGCTTCACTACAATCCCCGATGATAAAGGCGACAATTTGGCGCGTTCGACGACATATGGCAGTCCATAACCAACGTTTTTCGCTCTTTTTAGCCACAAAAGACCACGCTTCATCAAGCTCCAGCACATCATACTTGCGCGCAGGTAAGAGGGTTTCAAACAGGTCAGGTAAAGCTTGAACATAGTCTTGTAACCATTTCATGACCGTCTGACGACACACTTTAAAAACGCGTTCTACACCGCGCAGACTCATTCGTTCACGGTAGGCTTTCAAAACTTGCTCGCGGATGCGCGGTGGATGCTTTTGTTTAGGATTGAGAACTCGACGAGCGCCACAGTCTTTACAATAATATTGTGGATTACCACATTTATTGTGACCATTGCGAACAATATTCAGGCTACCACATCGACTACAACGATAAGTGATTGTTTCTTGTATCATACTCTATATTATCATTTATCATCACTTACCTTTCAACCACTACCGAGATTAATTCATATCGCTGGTGGCTGATGCCAGCATGTAGTCATAGCAGATTTTTGTGCTATGTGGCTAATGTGACTGCACGCTGATACTGTTATTCATGATAGATTCGTCTATCATACCCCATTGGTGTAACTACCCTAAATTGCGTTACTAATCTATTTCTAGGTCAAAAGTAATTACAAACTCAAAACTTGTTCCTTTATTCACTTCACTCTGAATTCTTATCTTACTTTTCATCAGTTTAAGGATACGATTAGCAATAGCTAAACCCAAACCTGTGCCGCCGTAGTGACGTGTATGTGAGCTATCAGCTTGTATAAATGGAGAAAATAAAGTTTGAATTTTGTCTTCAGGAATACCAATACCAGTATCTGTAATTTTAAATTGCAAGGTCGCTTCTCTGTCTGTTTTTTCAAGTAGGATACAGGCTACAATTACTTCTCCTTTTTCTGTAAATTTGATAGCGTTACTTGTAAAGGCTGTTATAACTTGACGTAAGCGTTGAACATCACCGTAAATATAAAGGTTATTAGGTACTTCTATAGATAAGCGAAGGTCAATATCTTTATTCCATGCTTGACCTTTAAATTGTTTAGTTACTACCTCCATAAAGTCTTTGATTTTAAATGCGCGTTTCTCAAGAATCATCTTTTGTGCTTCAAGTTTAGAGTAATCAAGGATGCTATTGAGCATTGTGAGTAGATTATGTGATTGCTCTTGAATCAGGTCTATAAGTTCGCGTTGTTCTGCTTTTAAAATTGTATCTTGCATCATCTCCGTTACACCCATAATGGCATGGAGCGGAGTCCTGACCTCATGACTCATCATAGCTA
>JBAUIA010000254.1:0-16550 GCA_049680565.1 Phototrophicaceae bacterium | reverse complement strand
TTACGAAGCAATGAATATGATTCGCAAGGGGCAAGTTACGGGAGTAGAAAAATATAATAGTCAAGCACAAAATCAGTTCATCGCGGAGCTTTTTGGTCTAAGCGCCTAAACTCAAATCACAGCTTATGTTTTCTTTGCCTACAACTTTTTTCTACACATTCTTTGCAACAGAACCCACTAAACTCATACCCCAATGAATATACAGTTATACTTCTAAATAATTTACCTCAAGGATGAGTAAGATTGATTTTATAGTTCGATATAAAGTCATGCATCTTCTCTCCAAAGTACTTCTTGACACATTTAATCCTAAAGAGGGTCTAATTCCCCGTAGCTTGCTACGAGACTGATGGATTTGCCGAAGGCGATCCATCAGATAAAATATAGACTATGAGTAAACTAATTCGTAAAAGTCATAACGTATCCGTCTTGCTATATTATATTGTATGTCCAGCAAAATATCGTCGAGTTGTATTCAACGAGCAAGTTGACCAAGAACTAAAGGAAGTCTGTTTGGATATTGCCAAACGCTATGAAATTACCTTTTTAGAAATAGGTACAGATAAAGATCATGTACATTTCTTAGTTCAGTCAGTTCCAACATACAGTCCGACGAAAATAGTGAAAACCATCAAGAGCATAACAGCTCGAGAGATTTTCAAGCGTGTTCCCCAAGTGAAACAAAAGCTATGGGGAGGCGAGTTTTGGTCGGATGGTTACTTCGTTAGCACAGTTGGACAACATGCAAACGAAGATACGATTCGAGAATATGTTAAGAAGCAAGGTACAGAAAACGAATACAATCAACTACATGCTCAGCAACTACGATTGTTTTGATACCCCGTAGCTTGCTGCGGGGTAGTTCATCGCTATCAATCAAGAATGATACCCGCCAAATGGCGCATTTTCGGGTGCTGTTAGTTTGGTATGATGGATAGTGTTACATTGTAAATGAAAGTAAAGACATTGATGCGTAATTTATTTTTGACATGCTTCCTCATCTTGATAATTTCAGCGTGTATAACTGAAACTGAGATGCCTTCGGTAAGCACCATAATTCCTGCCGAGGCAATTCCGACCATTGATCCAACAGATACACGACTCTCAACGGCTCAATTTAATTACAATCGCAATTGTGCTCATTGTCATGGTTATGGTGGAGAAGGGCAGCATCCTAACACGATCGAACGAACTGTAAATCTTGGCTACCACCTTGTTCCTGCTCACGATGCATCTGGTCATACATGGCAACATCCCGACCAACTTCTATTTGATACCATCAAATATGGTGTGCAAGCACAGACGAATTTCTATGTCATGACCAGCTTTAGCGAACAACTGAATGATGATGAAATATTTGCAGTTATTGATTATATGAGTCTCTGGTGGACAGATGAGCAACGTGATTGGCAAGATCAATTAAGCGAGCAATTTTCAGAAAATAATCCAAGTTGGACACCAAATCGTTTTGATGAGGAATCCGAATGAGAAAATTATTTGGGCTACTGTCTTTATTAATTATTGCCTTGTCAGCGTGCAATACAACACCAGTTGACCTGCCACTAGCAAACAATAGACCGACCTTTCTCTTTTTCTATACAGACGGCTGACCGCCTTGAGCGCAAATGCAGCCCATCGTGAATGGGTTTGAGGATATATACAGCGATACTATGGCATTTATATATTTGAATGCTGAGACTGATGGACTAGCAATTTACGAATCCCTGAGTCTAAGAGGGCATCCTAGCTACATTATTTTTGATACCAACGGTGATGAAGTCTTTAGAGCATTAGGTTATCAAGACGAGACTTTATTAGAAGAAACCATACAAGCAAGTATTGAAGAGGGTAACTGAGCTAATGGACATACAAGAAAATGAAACAGTGACGGAATCTGCAAAAAGTCAATCTGAGCAAATTATAAAAGCGACCACAATTGCAGGTGTATTTCTGATACTTGGATTGATGTTGGGAGCATGGGGATATAGCTTATTGGTGATTAATCAACGTGCTGTCATTGCAGAAGTTGTCGGTACGCAGATTGCGGGACAAGAAGCACGAATTGCTAATCAAGTTATTGGCGAGATTTTTAGTAATGTTCAAGGTGGACAGCCACAAGCGCAAGCCCAAGAACCTGGTGCAGGTGCACGCGTTGAGGTAAGTGTCGATGATGATCCTGCAATAGGGTCACTTGATGCGCCTGTAACGATGATTGAATTTAGTGATTTTCGCTGTCCGTATTGTGGGCGTTTCGCAATAGATACGCTTGAACCCTTGTTAGAAGCATATGGTGAGTATGTTTACTTCGTATATCGGGATTTTGCTATTCTTGGTCCTGAATCTATCAATGCGGCGATCGCTTCGGAGTGTGCAGACGACCAAGAACAATTTTGGACGTATCACGATTTGCTCTTTGCCAACCAAGCTAATCTTAACCGTGCAACTTATATCAGCCTTGCAGAAGACTTGAATTTAGATATGGATACCTTCACAGGATGTATCGACAATGAAACACATTTAGAAGAAGTCCAAGCAGATTCCTCAACAGTCCAGCAGTTAGGCGCAACGGGTACACCCACATTCTTCATCAATGGTCGCTTTGTCAGTGGCGCACAACCCTTTGAGGTTTTCGCAAGAATCATTGAAGAGGAACTTGAAGCAGTAGGTGTCGAGGTCGAATAATGAGAAGACTTTTAATCATATCAGGATATTTATTACTCATCATTCTAAGTGCCTGTACAATTCAATCTGATATTGAACAATACATTGCGACAGCGCCAGATACTTATGCACAAGGTGAACAGATCTACGCTCGAAGCTGTGCATCTTGTCATGGTGAAAATGGGGAGGGGCAATTCCCTGATGCGCCAATGGAGCGTGATAGTACAGGACGAATTGGTGCACCACCGCATAATAGTGAGGGTCACACATGGCATCATGATGATGATTTGCTGTATCAGATTGTACGTGATGGGGGTATGGGTAATATTGAAATGTTTTACCCAATGCCTGCTTTTGGCGACCAGTTGAGTGATGAGGACATTGAGTCGGTGATTTTCTATATCAGAACTTTCTGGACAGAAGAACAACGCCAACGTCAACAAAGCGTAACAGATGCAGTTCGCAGTCAGTCTCAATGAAGATTAGGCAGTATTAATACTGCCTTTTTAGCTCGAATTAGTATGTAAATTTCAGAGTAAATTAGTCTGTTTATCTGCTGGTCTAGAACGCTTTTGCCACCATTGCCTCGCAAGATAGATAATCAGTACTCCATCGAAGAGATATTCAAATACCCGAAATTGCTGACCATAATACTCAGATTCCCAGTAACTAACGGGACTCTCGAAGCGATATGTCCAACTCAAGGGAAACAAGAATAAAGGTCCATCACTGTGATGCGTCACAATGTCAATCACGGTATGGATAAGTGTGCCGACCATTAACCACATCAACCACTTTCCCCAGTATGTATTGCGTTGGAAATAGCCTACAGCGAAGAGAATAAGCCCAATAACCAGTGAATGAAAGAAATTGTGAGAAATAATCCAAATCGGGTCACGAAAGAATACCTCAAAATGGAGGTATTCCATTGTACTAACATCACTCGCTACTGTTCCCCAAAATTGATAATAAATACTATAAATTGCCGTTAATATCGTAAACGGAATGTCAGGCAAAATTGAGCCAAATAATAATGCTGATGTACAGCGTTGTTCCTGTGGGATTGTCGTATTGATAGCAGCACCTATAAGCAGGTGCGATGGTGTTTGCATTGGTAATTACCTCTATAAAACAGATTGTATTCATGACAGATTAATTAATCTTATGAATTAACAATCTTAAATTCATTTGATTCATATCAAAACCCGCCAAATGGCGCATATCGAATCATTTTCTATCAGGTAGTTTGGATGTAGTTGCCGTGTAAGGACAAAGTGAGCTATAAAATTAGCAGTCTAAACATTAGTGATGACGACCCATTGAATAATATTGAGAGGTGAAACATGAATCAACAAAACAACACTAATTATCTAAAATTTGGTGCAATGATCGTAACGTCTATGATTGCAATGTATGTCTTGATGTATCTGAATAGCTATGAACTATCCCATGTTCGCTGGAGCGAAACACGCTTTTATATGACATTGATTATGGGTGCTGCAATGGCAGTAATTATGCTCAGTTTTATGCGTAGTATGTATAAGAGTAGTAAAACCAATATGGCAATATATATCGGTAGCCTTGTCGTTTTTGTACTATCACTATTTTTAGTTCGGAGTCAGACCACAGTTGGCGATTCATCTTGGATGCGTGCTATGATTCCACATCACTCCATTGCCGTATTGACTAGCGAGAATGCCCAAATTGATGATGTGCGTGTGCGTGCGCTTGCTGATGATATTATTGAGGCACAACGCCGCGAAATCGACGAGATGAATTGGTTGCTCGAAGATATTCGTGAAAATGGTGTTGCTGAAACACAATCAGAAGCAGATACCCGTCCGATTCCAGACTTCGGGTCATAATTATCAGGTAAACCCGCCAAATGGCGCATGGTAAAGCAATCGGCAATTGTTATCCTTCATCTATATGTCAGTAAGATGCGGTATGCCTTGATCTATGTTCACAACAATTCTAATCGTCAATCCTGACAGGTATGTACATCAGCAATTAAAAGCACATCATATTGATGACCTTATAATCGAATGGGTATGTGCTTTTACAGCGCAACACGCTCTTGCTATCTTAGAAGAAAAGCATGTTGATGTGGTCCTGACAGACTTAAATTTGCCAGATATGAGTGGATTTTCATTTATACATCAAGTGAAATATTCAGCGAGTGTCGTTGTCTATACTAATAATCATGATGAACAACTGATGCTCAGGGCATTTGACGAAGGGGCTGATGATTTTATTATTCAAACAAGGGTTAATATTGCAGAAGTGTTCCTTAGACTAAACGCCATTGTGAAACGAAAAATACAGTCTCACATGAGTTTCAAGAATATCCAACTTGATCTTCATTCAAAGCGTGCTTGGTGGAAAGGTACTGAACTTCAAGTAAGCTCAAAACGATTTGCATTCCTCCTCGAACTCGTTAAATATCCCAATACTATTCGGAGTAAAGATCAATTATTGACAGCCGTTTCGAGTGTAGATTATCGGATGTTATATGTCATTGCTTATGACATTCGCCAACAAATTGAGCGAGATTCCAGCAATCCTATTTACCTTCTCAATGTGCGTGGTGTCGGGTATTTGCTCAAAGTGTAAGTTCATCCTCACAATGAATACCCGCCATTTGGCGCATGTATTCATTGCTATATTGCACCTCGCAACATTAGGAAGAAAGTTTAAATTAGGAGAGAAACTTCGTGAAAAAGAATCTAATAATGATTGTATTTTTGATATTATTGTCAATGCTAATGGTTACACAAACATTTGCACATGGCGATGATAGCGAACCTGAACCAACAGATCAAGCAATTACAGTACCAAATTCCGAAGCAAATTCAAACAATGGAACGGAAATAGCAATCTCAGAGGAAGTTGAATCATCTGCTTTTGACTCAGGATTGATAACGATAATAGGAAGCCTTGTCTTGTCTATTGTTATTGCTGGCACAACATGGTTTATCACACAAGGGAAGTTGCCGAACATCGCTTTTGGTATTGGTATGCTAATTTCATATACAGCACTCATTCATATTGGGTTTGGATTATCAGGCGATTTATTGCTGATTGCTAATGGCATTGGTTACTTGATTTGGTATGTTCTGCGCTCAATCCCTCAGATTCGTATGTCTCGTTTTTTCAATTGGCTGGATATTGCCTTTATTGTCTACACGCTGATCACTTTTATTGGATACTTCGCGCTCCATGACCATATTGAATTCGTTGGTGTAACATCCAAGGTTGCCGAAGTTTTACTGATGGGTTTCATTATCTATCGTCTCTTCAAAATGAATTCGACTTCAACGACACCTACGCAATTACAAGTTCGCTAACAATCACTATTATGGAATTATTTGTATTATTAAAATGATTCCATTTCTTTTTTTACACATTTTCCCCAAGATGTCATAAAAGTCTCGACTTAGTTGAGTGATCAATGAATGGAAAGATAAAGCCTGCAATACCAAAACCAAATAGTAAGCCTGTAATAATCCGCATCCAAGAGTTAAATGACCCGAGTATATCTCCAACATAAAATGCCGTCGGTAAGCTATGATTTGTCAGATTAGCTAACCATAGATTACTGTAACGAAAACCTAGTGTTAATCCGCCAAAGTCACTTATAAGGTGTGTTACACCATCAAGTGCAAGAGGTAAGATAAACAATAATGTCAACCCAATTGGAAATGGGCGAATACTTTTGTTTTTAGAAATAAACCCATATAAATAGCCACCCAGTAGCAAGCCACCATACATACTAATCATGCGATCTGACCATGCCACTTTCCAACCTAAAATCTCTGTACCTCGAAAAGCCCGCAAGGCCAAGGTGTCCGCTCCTATATAACCCGTTAAAGTGATTGGAAATTGTTCAGGTGCATAGGTGATGTGTTCACCGAATAAAAAATATGATCGATGTGCCATTTGGTGACACAATAAACTATATATATCATAAATTGTATTACCAATACCAAACCAACCAAGTCGCATCATAATAGGTGCAATAAAGGGCAGTAAATTAAATAGTGTAAAGGTAATCAGAATGAGGGCTAGCCAATTACCATTATTTTTTTCGCTGGTAAAAGTATTTGAGTGTTCTAATTGATTTATAGTATTCATTTCAATATCTAACATCATCATTGTTTTATTTATTCCTATTGTAGACAGGCAAGTGCTTACTCTATACCCGCCAAATAGCCTGTTTTTACCGTCACAAAGTAACACACTATAAAATGATCGCATCAAGGTAACTAAGAGGCATAAACTTAGTAAAGGGAGATAAACGGAATGGAACATTCTCAAGAACACAGTTCAAATCATGAGCATAAACATCACGACAATACCCATGAGCAGCATGAAGGGCAGGGTGGTCACGACGGACATGATGGACACGGCACTGACCATAGCGGACATGAAATGATGTTCCGCAATCGCTTCTGGGTATCGCTGGTACTGAGTATTCCCGTCTTGCTGTATAGCGAGATGATTCAAGAGTGGTTTGGCTTTGCAATGCCAGAATTTGCTGGTAGCCAATTCATCGGTCCTATTTTCAGTGTCATTATATTCATTTATGGTGGCATTCCATTTTTGGAGATGGCTATTCCGGAGGTACGTACTAACAAACCCGGCATGATGACCCTGATTTCACTCGCCATCACAGTGGCATTTGGCTATAGTCTTTTTGCCTTTTTCACAGGCTACGGCGCAGGGTTTTTCTGGGAGATGGTCACATTAATTGATGTGATGTTACTCGGACATTGGATGGAAATGCGAAGTGTGCGCCAAGCATCAGGGGCATTGAATGAATTAGCGAAACTATTACCAGATACTGCTGAACGTATTGCAGAAGACGGTAGTACGGAAGAAGTATCAGTCAGTGATTTACAAGATGATGACCTTATCTTAGTGCGCCCAGGTGCGAGTATTCCAGCCGATGGTGAAATTAGCGAAGGACAGTCTTCCCTCAATGAAGCCATGATTACAGGGGAGTCGCAACCTGTAGAAAAAGCTGAAGGTGATGCGGTAATTGCTGGTACGATTAATGGTGATGGTAGTTTGCGTATTCGTATCACCGCAACAGGAGACGATACGGCATTAGCAGGCATCATGCGCCTTGTTGATGAAGCGCAAAAGAGTAAATCGAATACCCAAATTTTAGCAGATAAAGCAGCAGGTTGGTTATTTTATCTGGCAATTGCAGTGGCGGTATTGACAGCGATTGCATGGATATTGGCAATTGGTTTTGACCTCGTAGTATTAGAACGTGTTGTCACCGTACTGGTAATTGCTTGTCCACATGCACTCGGTTTAGCGATTCCTTTAGTGGTTGCTATTAGTACCTCAATCGGTGCAAAAAACGGTATTTTGGTTCGGAATCGTTTGGCATTAGAAGAAGCGCGACTGGTTGATACCATCATTTTCGATAAAACAGGCACACTCACAGAAGGGCGTTTCGGTGTTGTCGATACCTTTGTTGCTGATGACTGGGATAAGCAACAAGTTCTGAGCTTAACATTAGCTGTCGAAGGGGATTCCGAACATCCAATTGCACGCGGTATTCGTCAAAAAGCAGAAGATGAAGGTGCAAAAGCCGAAACGATTAGTAATTTCGAGGCAATCAAAGGTCGTGGTATCAAAGCACAGTGGGATAACAAAGATGTTTATGTCGGTGGTCCACGCTTACTAGAAATGCTTGAGCTTAACTTATCAGGTTCAGTTGGAGACTTCACAGATAAAGCCAATCGGAACGCTCAGACTGTGGTTTATCTTGTGGTCGATAAGCAACTAGTAGCGGCATTTGCACTGGCAGATGTGGTTCGTAAAGAAAGCAAACAAGCCATTCAACGCTTGCATGAGATGGGTCTACAAGTAGCGATGCTAACAGGCGATAGCCAAGCAGTTGCCGAAGCGGTTGCGCGTGAATTGAATATTGATACGGTATTTGCTGAAGTTTTACCGGAACATAAAGACCAAAAAGTTCACGAGCTACAGAAAATGGGCAAAAAGGTTGCAATGGTCGGTGATGGGGTCAATGATGCACCAGCCCTTACTCGGGCAGACATTGGTATTGCAATTGGGAGCGGTACAGATGTTGCGATTGAATCAGCAGATATCATTCTGGTACAGAGCAATCCACTCGATGTTGTCAATATCTTTGAACTCAGTCGTGCAACCTATCGCAAGATGATTGAGAATTTGATTTGGGCGACAGGGTATAATCTCTTTGCCTTACCGCTTGCGGCAGGGGTGTTAGCACCTGTAGGCTTCATCTTATCGCCTGCGGTTGGTGCAGCATTCATGTCACTCAGTACCGTTGTGGTTGCCATTAACGCGCAACTTCTACGTCGCACGCATTTATCTGGCTCGGAAGTAAAGGCATAAGTACAAATAGGGGAACTGATTCTGTTAGTTCCTCTTTTTATTTAGTGACTGTAGCATTATAGACTTAGATTTAGTCATAAAGATCGGAAATCGTAAGCAATCCCCGCTAGATGGCGCATGTCAGAGTCACTCAAATCGGGTATTGTTTATTATTATATAAGTCTCAAAATGAGCTTATGGATATAGTATGCAAGATAAAAGAAAGGGTTACATATGAGTCGTACTAAAAATCGTATTGCCCAAAAGAGAAAAGAAAAAGAGCAGAAATCTCATTTGATGGTCAGAGGTGCTGTAATAGTTATTGCAGTGATGGTTGTGGGATTTTTATTGTTGCAACTGCCAAATTCGGAGCAAGCTACGTTTTCAGAAGATGGTCGTCCTATTTGGCATACAATGGAGCTTATAGATGCAAGAACTGGAGAGGCTTTTACATTAGCAGATTTTGATAACCGCAATGTATTTATCAAAATTATGTCACCGTTCTGAGGTACTTGTATACAATTGCAGCGCAGTTTGCGTTCTGCTAAATCTGAACTTGGAACAGAAAATTATGAATATATCTCAATTGTTGTCGATATTAATGTAAGTGACGCTGATATTGTCGCTTTTGCTGACGGACAAGGCTTTGATTGGGTTTTCACAGTTGCATCGCCCGAATTCTTAAATGCCTTTATTAATCAATATGGTCGATCAGTTATTACAACACCTAATATGGTTCATTTTGTTATTAGACCCGATGGTACACAGTCACAATTCTTTCAAGGTGCATCCCAACCAGCGGCACTTATACAAGAAATTCTAAGTGTGGATGATCAATAACTGAGTATAGGAAAAAAGACAGCAGTTGCTGTCTTTTTTGAGACGCTATTGCCAAGCGAGAAATATCTTATGCTTCAGTCGGAGCGTAATCAATCTCAGTCAAGGCATTTTTAATTGTGTCCCATGTTGCAGGCGCATCCCATTCGACAGTGACAAGTTGTGCAGACTTATTGACATCAACACTAACAATGCCTGATAAGTCTTCTATTTCAGCGCGAACGGTATTAACGCAACCATTGCAGGTCATGTTCTTTACTTGAAATGTTTTGCTTTCCATCAGAATAACCTTTCTACTGAATTGACTCTTATTATAAATAAGAGATCTAATTTAGCACATACGCCATTTGGCGGATATTAGATAATGAAACTACTGGTATCATTAACTTACAAGATTTTACTTAGCCTAGAGAATAACTATGATTCACGTCTTACTAGCAGATGACCATAAAATTGTACGTCAAGGAACTAAACTCTATTTAGAGAGCATGGGGATTGATGTTGTAGGTGAAGCAACCAACGGCAATGAGGCGGTTGAGATGGCTTGTCGTTTACAGCCCGATGTTGTAATAATGGACATCCATATGCCCGAATTAACAGGAATAGAGGCAACACGCCGTATTCGTCACGATGCTCACGATGTACGTGTACTGATCTTAACAGCCTACGATAATGCCGCCTATATTCATGCACTTTTAGATGCTGGAGCAGATGGTTTCGTAATGAAAACGGCTGAATTATCAGAATTGCTGGCAGCTCTTAATGAGGTGGCATTAGGTCGTAAAGCCTTTGGCGACGAGATACTTGAGAAAGCGAAGCAACATCAACATCAGGATACAATCGAGACTTTAACCGAGCGTGAATTAGATGTTCTGGCTCAAGCGGTAAAGGGGTTCACCAATAAACAAATCGGACAAGCACTTTTCATCTCAGACCGCACGGTGCAGGGGCATCTTCAAAATATTTATCATAAATTTTTAGTTACCACACGCACAGAAGCTGTCTCACTTGCCTTACAGCAAGGTTTAATTGTAGCTAATGAAGAGAGCCGATTATGAACCTACACCTCGTTGAATTTATCACAATTTGTTGCTCTTTTGCAGTGATTTTACTGGTGAGTCATATTTGGCTGATTGTGCGCGTTGTAAACCCAATTCGTAAACTCGCATCACAAGCCGAGGAACTAACATCTGGTAATTTTGATGCGATTGATCAACCCTGTGGTGGTATTCCAGAAATCAACTCACTGAGACGCTCAATGGCAAGTATGGTCAAGCATGTGCGTCGTGCTCAACAGCAGAGTGTAAAATATGCTGATAATCTCACCGAAGGTCAAGAAGCTGAACGCCTCCGAATTGCCAGAGAATTGCATGATGATACGATACAATCTCTCATTGCAATTTCACAAGGGATTGATATGGCGCGCAACTGGGTAACATCAATGCCTAATCAAGCGACACAGATGCTCACGACTGCCCGTGAACAAGCCGTCGATACCGTCACGAATTTACGCGGTCTCATTGAAGATTTGCGTCCGCCTGCATTAGAAGAATTGGGCTTGATTGCAGCACTGGAAATGCAAACAGAGAAGTGCCATTTACCTGTTCGCATGAAAATTGAAGGTCAACCCCGTCGTTTAGATGAGCAACAAGAACTCACTTTATTCCGATGCGCACAAGAAGCGCTGAATAATGCGCGTAAACATAGTCAGGCACATCTCATCAATTTGAGCCTAGATTATCAGGCGCAGGGTGTACAGATGGTGATTGCTGATAACGGTAAAGGTTTCAAATCCCCCACATATTTAACAGACCTTGCGGATAATGGGCATTATGGGCTGATGGGAATGCAAGAGCGTGTCCATCAATTAGGGGGTAAATTAGAGATTCGGAGCACACATCAGCAAGGAACGCGTATCTCACTATATATTCCATCCGAACCTGCACCACAACCTGAAAATACTGTGCATGACCCTGTCTGTAGCGCACATATTCAACCTCAACAAGCCTATGCAAGTATCCGATACGAGGGAGCAAGCTATTATTTCTGTTGCCCCATTTGTCAGGGTGCGTTTCAGAAAGAGCCTGACCGTTATATCAATGGCTACACTGTCAATTGCACTCACGCTAGTTAGAACAATATAAGTGAAGCCTGATTGAATTCTTTTAATGTCCCCCATTAAGAGGGCTGTTGTTATTATTGTTACTGTCCATGAATCTTTTCATAGATACAATTGAAAACACGCCATTTGGCGCATTTATTGCTGGAGATTGCTTGCTATAGTAAAAACATTCAATTAATGTTTTCCTATTGAGGTCATGATGAGCAAAAAACGTCTAGCGCGTGTTAAAAAAGAGAAAATGAAACAACAACAGCAACAACGTACTTATCTATATGTGGGTGGAATTCTCGTAGCTGTTATTATTGTAGGATTATTTTTTATCAATCAGAATGGTGGCTTAGGCTCTATTCCCTTACGCGATATTCACGGTATCAGCTTCACACCGACAGGCGAACTTTATGCAGCCACGCATGATGGTTTGATTCGTTATGATGATGGCTGGACTGTTCCCGATGTGGCTGCTAATGACTATATGGGCTACAGTGGCACGGCTGATGGATTCTATAGTAGTGGTCATCCCGGCGCAACAACAGGCTTGACCAATCCACTCGGTTTAGTGCGTAGTACTGATGGTGGCGAAACACTGTCGATGTTGGCATTTTTAGGTGAAAGTGACTTTCACACGATGGCAGCAAGTTATCGTGTCAATGTGGTCTATGTTTATAATGCTTATCCCAATTCAGAATTACAACAAGGCTTATACTATACGCTTGATGATGGTCAAACTTGGATGAGTAGTAATGCTATGGGACTTGCTGGAACACCAATAAGTCTGGCGGTGCATCCTAATGACAGCAGTACGGTTGCTGTAACAACTGAGCGTGGTGTGTATTTATCGACGGACTATGGTAGCAGTTTTCAATCGATTGCAATGGGTGCAAGCATGGCAAGTAGCTTTGATACCGATGCTGGCACAACACTTTATTTTTCTGGTGATTATTTGATGCAATACAACCTTGCGGATGGTCTCACGACTGAACTCGCTTTACCTGCTCTAAGTGCCAGTGAAGTGATTACTGCAATTGCTGTTAACCCTATGAATGGTGAACTTGCACTGGCAACCAGTGAACGCGATATTTATCTTGCTAATCAGGGTGCATGGCGACAAATTGCAACCAATGGATATAGTTCTTAGCCTCACACCTTTAGAATGCTTAGGGTAGTGGGTGTAATTGTTTCACCCACTATCCCATCCTCTTAAATAATCCTACAGATATCAAAATGCAGGTAATGGATACAATGCTATGAAATCGCAAAATAGGCAACGACGCTCTATACAACATGTTTCATCCGTTAACCAAGAAACATCTCGCGATTCCCGTAGCTCAAAAAGAAATCGTCTAAAGTTACGAAATCTTGTCTCAATATTGTCCAGCCACCTGCGATTGAGTATCTCACTTGGTATCTTAATAAGTATTATCATAATTCTATTTATGTTTTCTGCGTATTTTAGCAATCGTGTGTCATTGAATACCACACTGCTTGAGCTACCAATTGGCGGTCTAAATTTTGCGGAAGCTGAGGAGTTTATTATAAGTGCATGGCGCGAAGAGATATTCATTACTATCGTGTCAGATACTCAAGCATGGGCTGTTTCTCCACTTGAATTAGGGCTTCATCTCAACGCCGAACAAACAATTCAATCTGCACAAGACATTGGTTTTGGAAGGATATTGTTCGGTCATAAATTAGATCCTGTTGTCACATTTGATGATGTCCAAGCACGTGATTATTTCATAACGCTCGGTGATACACTAAATACCTCGCCTCAAAATGGGTACTTTATATTGCAAGAGGATCAAGTAGTTGCGATGTATGGGACATCAGGCAGTCAAGTAAATGTCGAACAATCTATACAAGACTTAGAAGTTTCAATTTATGAAGTGTTTGAAACACAACAATTTGAACTTCCGATAGAAACTCTGCTACCTGATATGTATGATCCACAACAATATCAAATCCAAGTGGAGCGTTTTGTCACTACTCCGTTTCAACTGGAAGGCTACGATCCTTTTACAGATACCTATGATCAATGGACAACAACCCCCGACCAGTTAATCACATGGTTACAAGCTGATACAAGTCAATTGCTGGCACAATCGGATAATCTTGTGCCGTTTGTGGATGCCGTTAATCAGGAACTTCGTGGTCAAGACCAGTATCTTGATGTGGAAGAAGTAACCCAAGCTATAAATGATGCGCTAGCTCAAGAGCAGCTGATCGCCACTGTCCAGATGCGCAATACCCCCTTGACATATGATGTTGTATCGGGCGACACAGGTTTTCAGATTGCTCGTAAAACAGGCATTCCCTTCTTCCTAATCGAAGAGGCTAATGCGGGTCAAGATTTAAGTATCTTATCTCCTGGCGATAGTATCAATTTGCCATCCCGTGATGTTACGATTCCACTGCCAGTGATGGCAAGCAAGCGTATTGTAGTCAACCTAGAAACACAATCACTAGTCGCCTTTGAAAATGATGAGGTTGTTTTCAGTTGGCAAATTTCATCTGGTATCTCCGATGCACCGACATCACCAGGCATTTATCAGATTCTCAGCCATGAACCAGTTGCACTTGGTAGTAGTTATACGCTTTGTGATGATACGGGTTGCGGACAATGGGAGCTTAATTGGTTTATGGGGATTTATGAGGTTGTTCCAGGCTTAGTTAACGGGTTCCATGGTGCGGTTCTTTTGCCTAATGGAGGCTATTTAGGAGGGAATAATGTGGGTACACCCTACACATTAGGCTGTGTTATGTCAGTAGATGATCAGGCTCAACTACTTTATGAATGGGCAGAGTTAGGTACGGTTGTTGAAATAATCTCAGATGATTTTGCACCACAAAGTGATCTGGCAAGACGTGTGGGTTATGAACACTAATGAGAGAATGATATTCAAATGAAACTAACAAGACGAGATTTTCTAAAATACAGTGGGTTTACAGGTACAGCGATACTTGGTGGATATATGTTTAATCAGATCAGTAATCCAATTGAGTCTGGCGGACAATTTGGAACTGTTAACCCTGATTTCAATGCAGATGTTGATATTTTGTTTCGAGCACATACAGATACTGTGCAAATCTTAGATGGACCAACAACAACAGTTTGGCGCTATACAGGCGAGATCATTCTAGGCTCAGATACAAATTTGCAGACAGTTTCTGATTCATACCTTGGGCCAAGTATACGAGTGAGAACAGGGCAAAAAGTTCGAATCAGTTTTGAAAATAACTTACCAGAAGCCAGTAATATCCATTGGCATGGTCTATATGTTCCTGACTATGCTGACGGTCATCCGCGCTTTGTAGCCCAAGCAGGCGAGACTTACGTCTACGAATTTGAGGTGATTAACCGAGCAGGCACATATTGGTATCATCCACACCCACATCAGCGCACAGGAGTACAAGTCAATGCTGGTTTAGCAGGGTTATTTATTGTTGAAGATGACACCGAAGATAGCTTGAATATACCATCAGGGCAGTTTGACTTACCCCTTGTCATACAGGATCGTCGTTTTGATGCGGCAAATCAATTGATATATGTGAGTAATATGCACGATCGTATGATGGGATTCCGTGGGAATACAGTTCTGGTTAATGGGGAGGTTAACGCTCGCTGGTCAGTTGCAACCCGATCCTATCGCCTTCGTTTACTAAATGGTTCTAACTCTCGTATTTATATTCTTGCGTGGAATGATGAAAGCCCTCTTTATGTAATTGGAACAGACGGTGGTTTGTTGGAGCGTACTGTTACCAAACAATATATTACGCTTGGACCAGCTGAACGAGTTGAACTCTGGGTTGATTTTAGTAATCATGAAATTGGAACAGAGTTACAACTCATTGATCTTGGTGCAGAGCAAGCTATTATTTTAGGGACATTTAGTGTTGAGCAAAATCTTGATGAACGTGTGGACATACCAACAACAATTCGTGAGATGGAATATTTAGATTCACAACAGGCTGTTAATACCGATCATCCACGTAATTTTGATTTTACGATGGGGCAAACATCCCCAATGATTAACAATCAGACATTTGAGATGAATGCTGTTGCTGATAACGAACTTGTCCGTTTAGGCGATACAGAAATCTGGGAGTTTCGGAATCATCCTCAGAACGGCATGATGTCTATGCCTCATCCGATTCATATGCACGGGCGACAATTTCAGGTTATTGAACGTACTGTACTTCCTAATTATGCTCGCCAGTGGGCAAATATTATAGAAGGGTATGTTGATTATGGTTGGAAAGATACGGTTCTTTTGTTACCAGGAGAAACTGTTCGGGTCATTGTAAAATTTGATCATTATCCAGGAATATTTGTTTATCATTGCCACACATTAGAACATGAAGACTTAGGTATGATGAGAAATTATGAAGTACTTGCTTGAATGAAGGGCGAATTTATGGATAGTCTCAACATATAGCAGTTTAAGTTAATGATCACACATACTGACAAGCTGGGCATCCAGCTTGTCAATAAAAGACAAATCAGTTTGTTGTTTAGCTCGAATCCCTTGTTTCAGATGTGCCCATTGATGTTCAATCT
>JBAUIA010000253.1:0-7623 GCA_049680565.1 Phototrophicaceae bacterium | reverse complement strand
GCTAAGAAATAAGCAAAATTATTATAGATGTAATCAACAATTTTTCGCCATAGTTGAGAAAAGATTGAAAGGATAAGTTATTACTTCCAAGGTATACGATGATGATTACACAACTTAGTAACGCATTACTTTCGATATTCATATGAACTAAAGGTTGCATCGTGAATCTTATCATAGACAAAAATTCTTTCACAACACCTGAAGCAACACCTCATCAACAAGTTCTTACATTTGATGATGTGAAGCATCTGTTACGTAATCCTTCGCGCCTATTACAACATATTCTACACTATAAATCAGCAACGCTAAAATTCTATGATATGAACTCTTTATCCCGTCCCTTTTTATCATTACTCTTATTACGCCTCTTTAGTTATGGGGCGATATACTTTGAAGATGATAATGGCACACGCATCCGTTTAACATTTAAGCACTTTCTAGGATATGCTCGCGGATATGTGACAACTTACTTCCGAAAAAATTCTGTGTTAGCAGAAACAAAGTCAAAAGTCCAAGCAATGCAACATATCTTTGCTGATTATCAGGTTGATCGAACGCTTAATTTAGATGATAACCCTATCTATCTCAGAACAGACATCGCATTTGGCTATCGTTCGGGTGGGTCAATCGGACATATCGCAGGTGTAGCCAATAATCTATCTCATTTTGGTGGACATCCATTATTTATAACAACAGATTTCATTCCGACAGTTAGAGAAGATATAAATCAACAAATCGTCCAATTTAAAAGCGACTTCTGGAATTTTCCCGAAATTATTAGTATAACGACCAATCCTCAAATTACCATTTTCACCGAAGCACAAATGCAAAAACAGCCTATATCGTTCATTTATCAACGCTATAGTTTGAATAACTTCACAGGGGTAGAATTAGCCCATAAATACAAATTACCTTTTGTCCTCGAATATAATGGCTCAGAAGTGTGGATACGTCGTCATTGGGGGGATACAACCTTATCCAACGAACAATTGAGCATTGATATTGAACTGTTGAATTTTTCAGCAGCCGATGTCATCGTCGTTGTGAGTTCTCCTCTGCGCGATGAGTTGATCGAATTAGGGGTCGATGCCGATAAAATCTTAGTTAATCCAAATGGTGTTGATCCAGAGCGTTACTCACCCCAGATAGATGGCTCAGCCATCCGACAACAATATGATTTTCAAGATAAAATTGTGATCGGCTTCATCGGCACGTTCGGCGCATGGCACGGTGCGGAAGTCCTTGCAGAGGCGTATGGACTACTCTTACAGAAGCATCCAGACTATAAAGACACGCTGCGGTTATTATTAATCGGCGATGGTCAAAAAATGCCACTCGTCAAAGATAATTTGAATCAATATGATGCCCTACCCTACACTATTTTGACGGGACGTATCCCACAAGCTGAAGGCGCTGAATATCTCGCTGCTTGTGATATTCTTGCATCGCCACATGTCCCTAATCCTGATGGAACACCTTTCTTTGGCTCACCCACTAAATTATTTGAATATATGGCAATGGGACGCGGTATCGTTGCATCAGACCTCGATCAAATTGGTGACATCCTTGACCATAATCAGACCGCTTATATGGTAACACCCGGTGACGCACAATCATTAGCAGATGGATTAAAAGCACTGATTGATGATGCAGCGTTGCGCCAACGATTGGGTGAAGCAGCCCGTCAAGATGTGATTGCCAACTATACATGGTATGAACATACGCGCAAAATTATGGATAAACTCAAGGCACGGTTTGCATGAACCGCTTACGACGCTATCCACCGCATATTTTAGTTGCTAAAATCATCAAAAAAATTTTCCATCTGTTATCCAATTTTGGGACACGTAAACGCGACCAATTATTCAGCACTTACGGGACACATTTGCCTAAACGGCAGCTATTACTAACTAGCAAGCTGCCAAGTGCTTTATTAGAACCAGATCGTGAACAAATTTTGGAGATTGCTAATCTATTTTTAGACCATCGCTTTGATCTACTAGGCTCAGGTTGGGTAAAAGTTGCTCATGGGATGCAATCTGATGGTATTGATGGGCATGTTTATCCCGCCCAATCCGCTCCTAAATTCGATCAAGATGGCGCTTGGTTAATACAGCATGTTAACCGTGCCAATGTTCCTTATGCACGCAAGATATGGGCAAGCGTTACCAACGATTATCAACCCATTGATTGGCAAATAGACTTTAGATCAGGATTTCGTTGGTCACAGCAAACGTGGTATCAAGATATTCGCTATGGCAATGATCTGGGTGCTGATGTCAAAATGCCTTGGGAACTAGCGCGGATGCAGCATTTATCCTATTTTGTTTGGGCTTATATCTTAACCCAAGATGACATTTATGTGCAAGCCTTTCAAAATCAAGTCTTAGATTTCATTGCTACAAACCCACCACGCTATGGGGTCAATTGGAAAACAACAATGGATGTTGCCATTCGCGTGTCTAACTGGCTTTTAGTTTATGATTTATTCAGTGCAAATGGCGCTTCGTTCAGCACAGCATTTGATAATATTTTCTGGCGTAGTATTGACGATCATGGAAACCATATTTTCCATAATCTTGAGTGGTCGCCGACAGTACGGGGTAACCATTATCTATCGAATATTGTGGGTTTATTATTTGTCGGTGTCTATTTACACCATGACGACTGGATGGACTTCTCTCGAAACGAATTAATAAACGAAGTCAATTTACAATTTAACCCCGATGGTAGCAATTTTGAGGCATCAACCTGTTATCACCGTTTATCCGCAGAAATGCTTGTATTTGCAACTGCCTTACTCATGCGTTGTGGAAAACCAATTCCATATATTGAGCGATTGCAGCGTATGTTGCAATTTGTCCTCGATATTACTAAGCCTGATGGTCATGTTCCGCAGATTGGTGATAATGATAATGGGCGTTTTTTCAAGTTACAGCCTGTTTACCATCAAATCCATTCACAAGCCAAAAAGCAATCTCATTGGGAAGAAAATTTCCTCAATCATCAACATCTCATTGATGCTATTCAAGCCTTATTTGAGACTCCTTACGCCTCACACAGCGTAGATGCTTACGTAGTTCGCCAGTTAGCCAATCATACATTGAGTGACGTTCCACTCGTAGCGACACATGCTATCGGAACGTCACTTAAAGCATACGAGACGCAACTATCCAATTTACAAGAAACCGTGACCGTGCTTCCACTTCCACAAAATATGATGCTTAATCCATTACAGCATTTTGCTTACCCTGATTTCGGTTTATATGGTTTCCGAACAGAGCGCCTCTATTTTGTCATACGCTGTGGCACAGTTGGGCAACATGGAAATGGTGGACATGCTCATAACGATCAACTTGGTTTTGAATTACAAATAGATAAGCAAGACACTTGCCAAGACCCCGGCACCTATGTGTATACATCCTTACCCGAACAACGCAATCACTATCGGTCAGCATATGCCCATTGGGTACCCGTATTAGGCAATGAGCAAGATGAGCCTGCACCACTCGATCAAGGCTTATTCAAACTACCCGATCAAACCCAAGCACGCTGTCTTTATTTTGGTGATGAAGGATTTTTAGGGATGCACATCGGTTATGGTCAAGAATTATACCGTCAGGTAACTTTTGAAGCTGATAGCATTATCATCCGTGACTATGCTACAGAAAAACCACATTTCAACCGTCCCAGCATACCCTATTCACACCAGTATGGGGCGAAGCGATAACATAGAACATTACACCTCGCTACGTTGCCAGCGAACTCCCATCATGAGTGTTTGCCAATGGGTGTGTGCTTCTGATGGCGCGTAGAATAGCGTCAAAATAGCTTGCAGGGCATGAAAGAACACAATCGCACAACGGATGATAAATACTTCCCATTGTGGACGATGTTTAAGATAATAATTTAAAATTGCTTTACGATCTTCAATGATTTGCCAGCCATTCAGTTGCATCAAGGCTTGCCCTAAACCAAAATGGGTAATTCTTGCTTGCGGTACAATCGCAACATCCCACCCTGCTTGGCGCATCCGTAAATTCCAATCAATTTCCTCACCAAATGCCTTGGTTGTCTCGTCAATTAAACCAACTGCATCGACCATATCTTTACGCACGACAATTGCAGCCGCTTTGACCACATCCACTATTTGAGGCTCTGTATAGGTTTTGAAAGATGCTGTTCGCGTAATACGAGCGAGTCCAAGCCTGCTGAGTAAACGGCGTGTACGGCTTTTTTGATGCGTGAAACGTCCAAGTCCACTAATTTTATAAATCATCCGAAACAAAGTAGGGTCGGAGTAGACCGTCACTTGTGGCGAGCCATCTGCATATTGTAGTTGTGGCGCAACAAGACCCACTTTTGGATGATCGTCAAGGTAATTGACCAATACATCAAGCGCTGAATCATGCACTTCAATATCGTCATTTAGTAAAGCAATATAAGGGGTTTGGGCAAGTTTCATAATCTGGTTATGATTCGCTGCAAATCCTTGAGGAACATCATTAATAATATAATGCAAATCAGGGAATGCTTGCTGCAACGCTTGCGTTTGCTCGCTACGCCCTTTATTGATGACCACATAAATTTTATGTGAGCGAGAGGATTTAAGGATGCTCCTCAGTGCAGCATGAATATAGCTAAAATCTTCATGTATCAGAATACTCACTGTTACGTCTATCGATGTTTCGTCGAGCTTATCCATACGATTCAATCTCATTATGTGAATGCACCTACAGATACAAACGTTTAGTCACCTCATGCTCGCCACGATAATGCACAGTCAAAGAACGTTTTTCATTATCAGGTAAGCCAAATTCAAGATACGCATAAGGCAATTGATACGCCCCTTCAACATCAACATACAGATCAATAGTTTTAGGACTTGTTATCAATGTCATATGAATTTTGGTTACTTGTCCATTTTGATAGCCTAAACTAATACCATCATCTTCAATTAGTGTAAAACTGCTTTCATGATCGGTATCAACAGGTGCAAGCGCAATAAAACGGATGCTATCAGGCGTTTGTAATGGCAAAATCGCGTTGGATTTCATCAATACAGGAAAGCGTTCTATGGGTGCGTATAAGGTCACAATATGTCCGCCACGATGCCAAATATCCGTATACATATCCATCCAACGACTACCACGCGGCAGATAAAGATCGCGTTTGTTGCTACCTTGCTCATAAACTGATGCAACCAACAATTGTGAGCCTAACATAAAATCAAACGATTGTCCGCGTGTATTTGGGTCATTTTGAAAATGATAAATCATTGGGCGGATAATCGGCGCACCTGTTTGATGGGCTTCATAAAATACAGAATAAAGATACGGTTGTATCTGATAACGAAATGCAATCGCTTGTTGAATGAGCGGTAATACCTCTTCATACATCCAAGGTTCAGTAGCACTCAAGCTATCATTGAGTGAATGGATACAAAATCGCGGATGAAAAATCCCATTCTGCACCCAACGCACCAATAATTCAGGTGAGGGCGCACTCCCAGCAAAGCCACCGACATCATGCCCAACATTTGCCATGCCTGATAAAGACAAACCCAAGCCCATTGGAATATTATATTTGAGTGTTTCCCAATTGGTGACATTATCCCCAGACCATGTTTGAGCATACCGTTGGCTACCGGGCATCGCAGCGCGTGTCAAAACAAAGGGACGTTTAGTGGGTTGATGCGCTTGCTGTGCTTCGGTACTCGCACGCGTCATCAGCAGTGTTTGTAATGGACGCGCCATGCCTAAAGGAATCTCATCGCCAAACCCATTGCAACGGGCGGCATCATCCCAAAGTGCAAATTCATTATTATCATTCCACAGCGCATCAATGCCACGTTCGAGTAGTTCTTGTATTGCCATTTGCTGCCACCACGCATACGTTTTGGGATTCGTAAAATCGAGGTGACTACCTTCTTTTGAATAATTGAAGTCACTGCCCCATACGTAATCCATTGCAGGGGTATCATAATCTGCATGTTGGATAAAGCCATCGTGCTGCGTGACCGTATCATAATCAGGATGCGTTTGCATCATGTAAGGTTTGATATTGGCAGCTAGCTTAATGCCTGCTTCGTGAAATTCGTCTATCATCATTTCGGGATCAGGAATGCGTTTACGATTCCAATTAAAGGTATACCGCCGTCCATCCGTTTCCCCTGTTGTATAACCCGATGACAAATGGAAAAGATCGCAAGGGATGTCATAATAATCACACTTATCAATGAAGGATAGTAATTGATCTTGTGCATCAGGCATTTCGGTATAGGTCATCGTTGAGCCAAGATAGCCTAATGACCAACGCGGTGGCATCGGCATTCGCCCGATTAAGCGCGATACTTTTTGAACGACCTCAGCAACAGAAGGTCCATAGATAAAATAATAGTCTATATCCCCATCATATGCGTGATATTGACGATATTCGCCGTACATCGCATGGCGTTCAAGTCCCATATTAAAAACCGTTGTCGCTAAATTATCGTACAAGATGCCATAAGCAATATTGGTTTCAGGATTCAGCGTGATATAAAACGACCAATGTTTATAGAGCGGGTCACTCTTACGCGCATCATAGCCAATCGCATCCATATTTCGCATTTCGAGGCGCATCATATTTTTATTCAGATTGCCTGCTTTTTCGCCAAAGCCATAATAGCAATCGTTCGCATCATACGCCATATGATGGTACACATCACGCCCTGAAGGATTATACGCATAGGCACTAACCGTGGTATCAGCAGCAAAAACCTTTTCATCAAGTGTTTGCCATTGCATCCCAAGCTCGTTAAGGCGCACAGTAGCTTGCATCATATCTGTGCGAACGGTCAGTTTATTGGTGAATTGCTGAACTGAAAATTCTGGGCAAGGAAAATGGGAGATATTGGCTCGTTTTCGTCCTTCTAGTGGCGTATCACCTGTTTTATCGACAATCATCCACGTACGATCAAGCCGATAAATACCATCAGGGCGTACTTGCATACGGAATAAATCATGGTCGAGTACCGATAATTGGATTTGCTCGCCACGATTCCCTGCAAGATAAATCGTATGTGATCCTATCCCTGCTAGCGTGACATCGCTTAATCCTTGTATACGCATTTAATGCTCAATCTGTAATATCTATTAATATGACCTAGCTTACTGTTTTTCTGGCTCTGTTGCAATGTGACCAATGCCCTAAGTATCAAAACAAAAAGCGCGACATCATCAAAGAGAGTCGCGCTTTTTATGATTAGCATTCCTGCTGCGAATGTTTGATCTGTTTTAGAGATTGATCGTAATCACCGTACCATTGCTTGCACGATTATTATTACGGTTTGCATCTGGGTCTGTATTCGCACTCGCATTATAACTTAATGATGGATGCGATAAGTTGACGACAGTAAAGGTTATTGATTGTTGCGATGTTGGAATGTCATTCTTACGCACACCACACCAACCCCAATCAGTTACGCAGGTAAATGTTGTGCCATCGCTCCAGCGCCCTGTTACTGTCACACCTGATATTTGTCTACCATTGTTATCAGTTACGGTTATATCAAGGTACAATGCCCATTTTCCGCCACCTGCGCCCCAACTTTCTGCATCCAAATTCGCAATATGCACGCTA
>JBAUIA010000252.1:0-13732 GCA_049680565.1 Phototrophicaceae bacterium | reverse complement strand
AACAGCACAGCTCCGAAAGCGCATCGTCACCAATGTTCAAGAGCTACATTTGCAGATTGCTACACTACTCGGAAAGCCAATCTTAAAATTCTACACTTTTGATGAAAGCACCCTCTGAATGTGGGTTTAAGGTTTCCTGTACCTTGATTACTCTGATTTAAAACTAAGTGCGTAACATCAGTTATAAAGGTTGCTATACTGTCATTAGGCGTACACTTTAGCAAAAAGATACGTGATGAAAAGTGTTCCGATAAGCGCCAAAGCCATAAGCAGCAATCTCAACACTAGTACCATACCTTGTGAAATATAATATCTTAGAAAGTTCTGAACAATAATGAATGCTAATCAAAAGATTGCTCTCATCACAGGTGGGACAGATGGTATTGGTCGGCAAGTGGCGATACGTCTTGCAAAACGCGGTTTTGATTTAATCTTAGTAGGACGTAATCCAGAAAAAGCAGATCTAACACACGGTCTTATCAAAGCGGTTGCACCAACTACGAGCATTTCATTCTGGCAATATGATCTATCACTCATGCGTGAGGTTGATGCGCTGAGTGAGCAACTACACGATACCTATACGCATCTTGATGTTGTTGTATTGTGTGCAGGGGTGATGTTAAGCGAATTAACATTGACTGATGAAGGGATTGAAACTGTATTCGCCGTACAATATCTCGGACGATATGTCTTACTTAATCGTATCATTGATATATTGAATGCCTCGGACAATGCACAAGTTGTTAATGTTTCAGCAGGTGGCAATGTCAATATGGCGCTTGATTTTGAGAATCTCAATGGTGAAAAAGGCTATGATGGTGTTAAAGCATTACGGCAAGAATCCGTCGCCAATGACATGCTCACACTTGATTTGAACGAGCAACATCCAAATCTCAGCATCTATTGCTATGGACCGGGCTATGTCAAGACGACGCTCTTGCGTGATATGCCAACATGGTTTCAGAAAGTGTCCGAATTTGCTGGCATATTTATCGGTTATACGGCGGAACAAGCCGCAGATGACATTTTGAGGCTCATTGAAGGTGACTATCCAGCAGGATTATATGATCGTAAAGCAAAACAGAATCAGGCATCAGGTTTTCGGCTTGATGCAGCCAATCGAGCGCGTTTACGATCACTGAGTGAGCAACTTATCGCAGTCGATTAACGCTGACAGCGTGCTACAAAATCTTTGAAAAGAGGCATCATCGAATCCCCCATGCGTTCAGGATGGAATTGTACGCCCATGATACGTCCATCAGACGATTCAATCGCTTCGATAATGCCATCAGGCGCAGTTGCCGAAACGCGCAATCCTTCGCCAACACTATCGACAGCTTGAATATGATAGGTATTCACTTTAATTTTAGAGGTATCCAATGTGCGATATAATTTTGTACCCTCCACAATATTGACGAAATGCGGATCAGCACCGCGTCCATTACTATGGTTAATCGCATGAGATTGTTGCTGGGTAACATCGGCAAAAATTGTGCCACCGTGCATCGCATTGATGAATTGCATCCCGTAACAAATCCCTAATAACGGGCGTTGTTCTGCAAATGCCTCATAGATAAGGCGGTCACTCTCATCACGGATAGGGTCAACAGGTGACAAATCTTCGGGCAAATCGCCAATGAGTCCGCGTGTGATACCGGGTCCGCCTGTGATAATTAAGCCATCTAAGATACTCGCAAAGGCTTGAGCAGTATCTTGTGTTGTGAGCATCGGCGCAATAATCGGCACAGCGCCTGCTGCCTCAATTGCCTGAATATAGTAGTGGTCAATTGATTGTTTACCATCGTTATAACTGGTTGTAATACCAATACGTGGACGCATACTTTAATCCTCAACCCCATGTTGTTTAAGTGCAAGCGCAATAAAATCATCCCAAGTCGGCACAGCTTCTTCAAGATTCCATGCACGCGCTTTAAGTGCTTGAGCGTCTGCTAGCGCAATCCCCTGTTTAATCACCCGATAGAGCATCACAAACGCAGAGACACGGTAATTGGCGATGCAATGCACAAATACTGGCTTATCTTGATTGGCATCCATCACTGTAAAAAATGCCTCAAGATCGCTCATGCGTGGATTTTCCCAATCAACAGGGATATGGTGATACTCTAAGTCAAGGTTTTTCACGATAGTAGCTTCATCTGGCAAATCATATTTTGTTGTACCACTCGCAAGATTAACGACCACTTGATAACCTGCTGCTTTGATGAGATCAAATTGTTCAGCTTTAGGTTGCCCGCTCGTTGCTATTTGTTCGGATACTTGTGCAAAATTATAGATTGCTTCTAAATTTGTCATCACTCACCCTTCAAGCATTTTTCTCGCTATTTTACACAATCATCCATTACACTTCGTCATGAATAACAGCATCGACTGCAATTTCGACCAGATATTGATCGCCAATGAGAGCAGCGACCTCAACTAAGGTACTGACAGGGCGTATATCTGCAAAAAATTCATGATGGGCTTGCCCAACACCTTCCCACTGTGTGGCATCGGTTACATACATATTGGTACGAACAACATGACGCATCTCTGCGCCAACGTCTTGCAAACTTTTTTCAATTTTTTGGAGGATAAATTTCGATTGTTCATAGGTGGTGTTACCAACAACATTACCGTCATCATCGGTTGCAGTTGTCCCCGAAACAAATACCAGATGACCGACCCGAACCGTCCGTGAATATCCGACACTATCTTCCCATATTGTGCCAGATGAAATATTTTGACGCTCTGCCATTATGAATACCCTTTGCTCATATAAATGCTTTAATCAGCGATGATACCACACTGTATTTAATGCTGTTATGCCACGTTAGATACCGCATCATAGTGATCTTTTCAATTCGTCTTACAGATGATTTTCGTGTATGTTTAAGAGAGTGACCATCTAAGCAAAATTGAGAGAACACCATGTCAGCTAGTGAGATATTGCAACCACTATGCCAATATGTGATACCGCATCCGACAGCACAAAAAATCTTACTGATACAGCGTGAAGATAATACATGGACGCTTCCAGAAATTATGCTGATTAACGAGGGCGATGATTATTATGACT
The DNA here is from genome assembly GCA_049680565.1 of Phototrophicaceae bacterium. Taxonomy (GTDB): domain Bacteria; phylum Chloroflexota; class Anaerolineae; order Aggregatilineales; family Phototrophicaceae; genus JAUZRW01. Next base: position 10,656 of record JBAUIA010000252.1, on the reverse strand, counting down.
ATTATATGTTTGGGATGCAGATACAGCATGTGGTTGATTTTGAGGTTCTAAATCTCTATCAAGCACAGTGCATTTTCCATGATGATCTCAATCAAATGCGTTGGGTTTACGTCACGGATAACATTAAAAATCGCTATGAGTTACCAATAAATGGTCAGTGGGTGAGTCATGCTGAGTTAAATCAAGTCATATTTTCGGAAGAACATATTCAAGCGATTATAGAACGCTACTTCACAGAAATCGAAACAGGCATTGTGCCAATAGAGCGCGTCCCTTGGGCAATCCAAGGTTGGCAAGCCCAAGCATTTAGATGGATTGATGCTCAACTTGAACAACTCAATGTGGCTTTGATACGGGATATTGAACTGGTACGTGTTTGGTGCATCACAGCCTTATATCGTGTGCCAACGACAAATGGCGATCTCTATTTTAAGGCTGTTCCGCCAACATTTGCGCGTGAAATTGGCATCACACGTTGGCTTTATCAGCAAATGCCTGAGCATACGCCTGAGGTGGTCGCATTTGATGAAAGCCAACATTTTCTACTGATGCGTGACTTTGAGGCAGATGTGCTACGCGAGATAAAACAAGGTGATGATTTATCCATATATGAGATTGCACTGACTGAGTTTGCGACCATACAGCGCATGACAATCGGGCAAGAGCAAACCTTATTGGCATTAGGGGCGCTTGATTATCGGCTGGAACAATTGATGCCAAAATTTAAAGCATTTTTAGCCGACGATAATTTTTTCGGTATAGATCATCGGATGCCCCAAACAGATATAGATGCAATTCTTGCAGCTATCCCGACGATACAAGCCCATATAGAGCGCTTAATCGCCATGGATTTACCAACGACTATTCTTCATAGTGATTTTCATACGGGCAATGTTGCTATTCGTGGCAATAAAGCAATTATTTTTGATTGGACAGATGCAAGTATCGGATTACCGATTTTTGATTTTACAACTTTTGCATTTGATCTCAACGATACTTTTAAAGATCAACCTGACACAATCCAACATTTGCGCGAAGTCTATTTCCGAGCCTTGAGTGATGATGGCGATATAGCGCAATGGCAAGACGCATTTACATCCTCGCGCATCATTAGCCTTGTGATGCAATGCGCCAATTATCATCATTTGTTACGCACAGCCGAGCCTAATGAGCGTTGGGTATTGAATTTCTTACCACAACTTATTAAAGGGATTTTGAACGAGCTTAAACCTGATAAAACCGTTTAGGGATTACCAATCGCGTTCAATTTTGAGTTTGCCATAAGAGATAATCACTTCCACAGCCGTGCTAGCAATACGTGCTGTGCGTTGGTAATCATCGCCACCTAAATCATGTGTTAGCAGGGAGGGATGTTCTGTATGGTGCGTATGGCTACCATTTTGTTGGATGAACCATTCCATACTCAGGCAATCGCTAAAAATTAAGCGAAATTGTTTCTTAGTGGGTGGATATTCATAGGTGCAATCAACAATGACTTCGCTACCCCATTTCATCACAGCAATATCATCTATGGTGATGTGTCCGGGGTCTAAACCGAGTTCAGTATGGATTAATCGCTGCATATCATTCATTCCTTGATACATTAAATTGCACTATATTACACAGCATCCGCCGAATTAACCAATTTTGATTGATGAGATTGGCTATCAATACGCCGTAAACCGTACCACAAATATATGAGTTCAAGAGCAACACCGATTGTTAAAGCGGTGAGTGCTACAGGAATCGCAGGTAATCCTTGACCAATCCCCAGCCATAAGACTGTAATTGTTGTGACAAAGCCAATAATCATCGCTTGATAAATGGGATTGGTATCGTCCTTGCCCATTAGCAAAGCGCGAAAATAGCTTTGTGTGGTAGATAACAAAGGCATAAATATCGCAAACAAGACACCCACACGAATCAGTGGGATCAGATTTTCAGGGACACTGAGGACATCACGAGTGTAGAGCGTAATCAATGGTGATAAACCAAACAAGAGTAAGCCTAAACTTGTTCCAATCCCTAATCGAATGGTAAATTTCCGTAAGGCTTGGCGTTCCGCAGCACCTTTATTGAGGGCAATCACCGCTTCTTGCCATGCAATCCCACCTGAGCGCATTATCATCATGATTGAAAAAATAACAGGATAAGCAGCTAGTACATCAACGGCATTATCGGCTTGTGCCAGCCCGCGTTGTGTCATCGGCAAGATAAACCACGACATCATGGTGGTTGCTGCTAAGGGAAGATGAAAGCGCATAATTTTCATAAAATCAAGCGGTGTTTGATCATTTTTACGAGGGATGCTTTTAAGCTCTGCGACTACTTTGCGCGATACAAAATGGACATAAATCATTTCGATAACAACGGCTGATAGCAAACTCCATGCGCCAATAACAGCACCATTGACCTGCCCCCACAGTCCTAATCCGAGCGCGACCCCTGCCGATACAATAATGCGAATGAATGTACCTGTTGTTATCGTACTTGTGAGTCCATGATTGATGAGAATACCTTGATGAAAACGACGATAGCCAATGAACCATGTCCAAAAAATGAGGATCGTCATCGGCATGCGCGTTTCTTCAATTAATTCAGGCGGAATATCTAGCACGCGCCCAAGGTATAAATCTAACAAAGGGGTGAAGGCAACTAAGGCGCTTAAAATTGTCAGCAAAATATTGACGATCAGCACATATTGTGACAATTTTTCGTAGGATTGTTTATCACGCGCTAAGGCACTCCCCACAGCTAAGAACATAATAACAGGAGTTTCGATTAAGACTGCCATCCCAATAACAATACCAAAAGCAGCAAGTTGCAGCGCTGCATCATCTTGGCGACTGATAACCCCTTGTATCCAAGGTCCTTCAAAAATCATGAGCAGGAATGAGAATGCCAGTGGCATCCAAAACCAGAAAATTTTACGTTGAGTCAGCATAAGTCTCGCTTTTTAAGCATCGTGTTATAGCTCGCATTATACGGTTATCTGGTGAGGATGTCCTATCTCCAACTAAGACCGCACAAAATAAAGAACTTATAAAACCTTGGCGATACCTCTCTAAAGAGTGGTGACCACCCCTCCGATTGTCACCTACTATGTGAAACGTAACGCAGGAACAAACCTGCCCAACACATACACACATAATTAGGAGATAGAAATGACTAGTAAACACATAACAACAATCAGTTTTAAAACAGCACTCATTGCTGTACTCGTTTTCGGATGGATGATAGCAACCACCACCATCGTTACACCTGTTAGCGCACAAGTTACCTTGCAAGTAGAAGATAATGATCGTGATGATGACGGGATTCCAAATGATTCCGATTCTTGTCCAGATGCAGCAGGTCCTCGTGAGAACCGAGGCTGTCCAGAACGCGCACCAATCGTTGTTGCAACAGCGCAACCGACAAGTGAGCCTGAAACAAGCAATCCAACAGGTGGACGTGACGAAACATCAACGGCTACAGATGCTTCGACTACACCTGATACGAGTGATCCCGTTGTACCCGTCATTGAACTACGCCCTATGCCTACTGATGGTCCTTGTGTGGTATCACCATCGGGAACAGCGCCTGTGAATATGCGTAATTCATGGTCAATTGATAGTGATATTGTTGATACATTACAAGTGAATGAAATGCGTGAACTCTGGGCAGTTGTGACAACCGATGACACACAATATCCAATTTGGTTCTTACTTCCTTGGGGTTATGTAGCACAACCTGTTGTTCGTTTAGGGGGCGATTGCTCAACATTTTTCAATGATCCTAATGTGGGGATTGGCGGTACAAGTGTTCTCGCACCAACGATGCTCGTACAAGTTAGCAATGCACTCGGTTATGATGATAACTCACCCTTATTCTGTGATGACATCACACCAGCAAATGCAGCACCCAATCTTGAATGTATCCAGATTGATGCACAAGGCAATTCACAAAATTGTATCTTAGTATCACCAGAAGCAGGCGTTTACATGCTTGATTGTGAAGAAGCACCAATAAGCCCAGTGATTCCAATGATGTATATGGCGCGGACGGCGATCAACAGCTTGCTGAATTGTGATGACATCACCCCTGAAAATGCAGCGCCCGGTCTGCCTTGTTTACAAACTGATGGCAATGGAAACTCACAAATTTGTACCTTAGTATCGGCAGAAGCAGGTGTTTACACACTTGATTGTGAGCCATTGAATGGCACAATCACACATACACCAACTCAAATTGCGGCTAATAATCAAGCACCGATTGCACCGCTCGGTATTCAAGCAAGTTTCATTAGCTGCGATGCAATTACACCTGACAATGCCTATGCTGGTTTGCAATGTACACAAGCTGATGGTAACGGTCAGACACAAATTTGTACGCTAGTATCCACAGAAGTGGGCGTTTACACACTCGATTGTAGTGCATCAGACGGTGGATTCTCGGTAGCAGATCGTTTCGCTGCGAACACATCTGTATCACCACTTGAGTTGCAAGCAAGTTTCATCAGTTGTGATGCAATTACACCTGACAATGCTTACGCTGGTTTGCAATGTACACAAAGCAATGCCAATGGTCAAACACAAGTCTGTACCTTAGTATCGGCAGAAGCAGGGGTCTACACACTCGAATGTGTCCCATTCGTCAATCCAGTGATCCCAACAATTCCTAATGTATGGGTTGCTGGTCAACGCTAAACGATAAATACCACAATTGAATAAGTTACTCAGAGGAGGATGAGCTAATCATCCTCTTTTTTATTCGGCGATACATTCGCTAAATGTAGAATAATAAGCCAGATAAGAAGATGAGTGCGAGCATATCAAATAGTTGTCGATATTGAGCAATACGCACAATGAAAATAAGGATGGTCAAACTGAGTAGTACAAGCGGTAATAGTGTGTACCATTCTGGTTGTAACCATAAGCCAATCAATAAGCCTAAGCAAACACCCATTGCAAGTATCTTTCCTGCAAGGGTGTTTTTGATGACAGCCCCTAAATCATAGGTTGTAAAAACACAGAGGAAGATCAGTACACAAATGACCGCTTGCTGAACAATCAGGTAATCTTGTTGTAATTGTTGCGTGAGGTAGACGCTCAAAACATAGAAAGCTGTCGCACCAATGGATGTTATTTGGGGATAAAGGGTCTGGATAGCCTCTAAAGTCTGACCTGTTTCAAAAGGCATATCAGGTGGTTGAATCGGAATGAGCAGTGATAACAAGCACAACATCGCTACTATCAGTAAAAATATAAATTCATCACGATTGAGCCATTGTTCCTCATCATCAGTAGCTGCTTCTGGCGCATCATCTTCATTATTGACTTGATGGGCTTGTATCATTGTGCCACCCAGTACCACCAATGAAACCGCCCCAAATAGCAAATAATCAATGACGAGGGTATCCCAGCCAATCCAATGTGTCCAGAAAATACCGCCTGCTAAGACAAAAAACAGCGCTAATGCGCTAGATAATCCAATGCGTGGTTGAGCCGTCGGTAAAGCTGGCGCGAGCATTGCCCCTACACCCATTAAGACTGCACTGAGTATGAAAATAACGAAAAAGACCATCAGTTTTCAGTTAAAGGCACACGCGGAATATGACGAAGGGTATTGACTAAGATAGCGAGGGTTACTTTTATCATGTAATAAGCACTACGGGTCGGGACTGTAAACTGTGATTCGCCGTGTTCACGATCAAGGAAAGTGGCAGGGATTTCGCGCATGGTTAACCCACTTTTATGACAAATAACTACTGCTTCAGGTTCAGGATAATCATGCGGATAATAATCTGCAAATAGCGTGATGGCGCGTCGGTTATAAGCAGAAAATCCAGAGGTTGGATCAGTCACTTTTTGATGCGTAATCATACTGAGCAAATTCGATAGAATCGCAATCCCGACACGACGCATAAATGATGTGCCGTAATCATTACCATCGCCCAAAAAGCGTGAGCCAATTGCAACATCAACCGTACCGTCTATCACCAATTTCAGCAATTGCGAGATATTATCAGCGCTATGTTGACCATCCCCATCTAAGCGTGCGACAAATTGATACTGATGTTTAGCCGCAAATTTAAAACCTGTTTGCACGGCTGCCCCGATCCCGACGTTATACGGCATCGTGAGAACAATCGCGCCAGCAGCACTCGCTTGGGCTTGGGTATCATCTGTCGAGCCATCATTAATCACAAGAATATCCGCATCAGGCACAGAAGCGCGAATACGGGTCACGGTCTTAACAATGTTGCCAGCTTCATTGAGCGCTGGCAGGATAATCAATATTTTTGGGTGGGTCATGATGCCATTTATCCACTGCGTATGAGCTTGCATCTTAGCGCAAAATAAGATTGCATGGAAGGTTATAGGCTAAAAATACGGGCAATCGTGGGCTTACCATAGACTGCGCCTGATGTGATGACATACAAATTTGGACGGATTAAAACCTCTCCCCAACCATGTGTATGCCCACATAAAACAGTGATCTTTTTATGTGGAAATTGGTCAGCGATTGTCACGAGTACATCACCCATATGCTTACAGGTAAAATGCGGTAGATAATCATCATCATCGGGTGGTGTTTCGTTATCATACCAGCAGGTTTCTTGAAAAGGTGGCACATGCAAGGCGACATACACATGCTCAAAACGCGATAAGGCTTGAGGTAAAATATGTGCCATATACTCAGCAGATTCTTTTCCTAGTGCTTGTAATTGCGCGAAACGATCATTAGCGGATAAATCACTCAATTCCTGAATGAGTGTGTAGTCATTGAGCATCAATGAGGATTGATAAAAATGACCATAGCCACCATCACCCCACCCACCATGCCCGACTAAGCCTGTTGCCTCATTGAGTTTGACAATACCTTGCTCTGGCAACCAATTTAAGCCTGAATGCTGATTGTGAATAGTAAGGACATGGGCGCGAACATCGGCAATTGAGCTATGGTAATAATCATGATTACCAAGCACAAAATAAATTGGCACATTTAAACGCCCTTGTAAGCGAATGAGGTATTCTTCGAGCGTATTTGCTTCACCAATATCACCTGTGATGAGCAAGGCTTGGAATTTTTCTTGCTTAATTGCCGTTAGCCAATTATCAATTTGAATTGCCCCCAAAAAATTGAGGTGAATATCTGTCATCCATGCTAACCGCATCATAGCGTTATTTTGCTCCATGTTTCATGTTATATCATGCGGTAAGTTTAACATAAATCCTGACAAACACGCTTGAAAATACGTTGTACAATAGAAGATACACACATTTTATAGGAGCAATGATCGAAACGTGCCAAGATGCCACACACATCAACTGCACGTTGTTTCGTTTCGATCATACACACATAAGGCTAATATGATGAGCAAACGACAACCACTCGTTACAATTGAACGGCATATCTTTGAGCAGCAGAAGCGTTTTCCACAAGCCACAGGCACATTTACAAAAATGCTCCAAGATATGGCACTCGCAGCTAAGATCATCGCTAAAGAGACCACTCGCGCTGGCTTAACCAATATTATTGGGGCTGCCGATACCGAAAATATCTTTGGCGAACGGCAACAAAAATTAGATTTATTTGCTGACCGCGTCATTTATGAAATGAACGATCACACGGCGCGGGTTGCTGCGATGGCAAGTGAAGAACACGAAGGCTTGATTGATATTCCACCGAGTTATAGCACAGGCAATTATGTCCTTCTATTTGATCCATTAGATGGGTCATCAAATATTGATACCAATGCCTCTATCGGGACAATTTTCAGTATGCACCGCAAATTCACACGCGGTGATCGGGGTCAGATGGAAGATATGCTGCAACGTGGCAAGCGGTTGGTCGCAGCAGGTTATGTTATCTATGGTAGTAGCACGATGATGGTCTACACGACAGGACAAGGGGTACATGGCTTTACGCTTGATCCTGCGATTGGCGAATTTATCCTCAGCCATCCAGACATCCGCTTCCCTGAAACACCTAAATATTATAGTGTTAATCAAGGCAACGAAAAATATTGGACACCGGGCGTTCGCCGTTTTGTCAAATGGCTACAGGGCATTGAAGGCAAAGGGCATGATCCTCTGGGACATCGGTATATCGGCTCAATGGTAGGCGATTTTCATCGGAACTTGCTCAAGGGTGGGATTTTCTTATATCCGGGTGATCTGCGCGACAAGAAAAATGATAGCTTCGCAGGAAAAATCCGTCTGATGTTTGAAGCACAATCTCTATCGTTTATTGCCGAGCAAGCAGGGGGATATTCGAGTGATGGCATCGGCAACATTCTTGATGTGCGTCCACATTCCTTGCATCAACGGATTCCTATTTACATGGGTAACACGGCATTGGTCAAAAAAGCTGAAGACTATATCTCAAAGTACGATCAAGAATGGACAGAGCTTTATCTGCCGTATCGTAATAAGGTACTCGAAGATGAAACGACCAGCGCTGTGGTTGAGCCTAAAGAGGGTACATATTAAGTTATCATTTAATCGTTAGCCAATATATGCGACGGACGCGGTATGTCGGGTAACATATGCCGCGTCCCTACAATCATGTTTTACGCGTCTAATAAGCCCTTGTTAGAGATTCATCACACCTAATGCAAATGGATAAATTGCGCCACTGCCCTGTTGCATCAGCAAGCGCCCAACGAGCGTGAGTGTCCATTGAGAATCAGCAAAGTCATCAACGAGCAAAATAGGTTTACCGCTCAATTGGTGCAAAATGGCAAAACGGTCTATTAGATTTGTGGCTTGCTGAAAACTATTGTGCATATCGGATTGCGGGGGATGTTGGTCAACATGCTCAATTAGGGCGTAATATGGCAAATTAATGATTTGTGCCAAACGTTGTGCAAAATCGGGTACAAGGTTCGGGCGACGCAATGATGGGACTGCCGTCACTACGGTTGGGCGTTGATCCCAGTTTTGCCAAGTTTGCTGGATAACATCACCCGCAGCGATAACCAACTCATCAGCATAATGATTAGACTTGCGTCCTTCGCGCACGAGTCGTCCCCACCCGTCATCATAATAATCACATAGCGCAGTTCCCGTTTGGTTGATTTCACGGATGACACTATTCTTAACATTCGGAAAATCCTTCGGGAAGCGTTTACGGGGTGCAAATTCTAGCGCTTTATTGCCTCGTAAAAAACGATTTGCCTTTTCGATATGCTGAATATCAGGTTCAAATTTACTGGTAGCGCCTGTGCAATTGCGACAGCGTCCACATTTCTCTAAAGTAGTGGGATCATCCAAGGCATCTGCTAGAAAGTGCATGAGGCATGTATCAGAATGGATATAGGCTTTCATCTGGCGCAATTCTTCATAGCGTTTTTGGGTGACTTGTGACCAGCGTTCAAAATCAGGATTTTTATCGGCATCCACAATATGATATTCTCGATTATCTTTTGTGATGATTGATTCAACTTCCAGATGCACGAGGATTTTTTCGAGTACCGATTTCTTGGCATTGACGTATTTCTGCAAATCACTTTGTATCATTGCGCCATGATAACGTAAGGCTTCGACCACTTGTGTGACTTGCTTGGGCGACGGGAAGGCTGTCTCGATAAAAAATTCTTGAATATCTTCGTCTTCGCTACCGTGCATCAACACAATATGTGCTTTATCAATACCACGTCCAGCACGTCCAATTTGTTGATAATAGCTGATGATGTTACCGGGCATTTGATAATGAATCACGAAATGTAAATCGGCTTTATCAAAACCCATTCCCAGCGCGACACTAGATACCAAGGCTTTGACTTGGTTATTCATCAATTGATTTTCGAGGTCTTCGCGCGTTTCAGATAAATCTTTTTCGACATTGGCATAATAAGGTTTCACATTGAAGCCATCACTTTGTAACCACTCCGCTACTTGGCGACAATCACGGGTGGTTGTGCAATAGATAATACCACTGCCATTGAGATGTTTGAGTAAATGCGATAATAGCGTGAAGCGTGTTGGGGTATCCATTTTTTCAGGATAGACATAGAGCGCCAGACTATCGCGCGTGAGTGCGCCGCGTTGGATATTCATGCTTGCGCCTAATATTTCAGCCACATCTTCAACCACCCGATCATTCGCTGTCGCGGTTGTCCCCAAAACAGGTGTATTGGCAGGAATTTCTTCCAAGATACGCATGATCCGTCGATAATTCGGACGGAAATCATGCCCCCAATCCGAGATACAATGTGCCTCATCAATGACCAGTAAGCCTATCTGTTCTTTGATGCGATGCCAGAGTGTTTCACGGAAGCGATCATTAGCGAGGCGTTCGGGGGAGACCAATAGCAGATCAACTTCGTTAGCAAGTAATTTTTGCTCAACGAAATCATGGTCTGCACTATTAGCACTATTGAGTGTGTAGGCTCTCAATCCCCATGCTTGTGCGGATTGTATCTGATTACGCATCAATGATAATAAGGGGCTAATCAGTAAGGTAACCCCTTGATTTTGTGCGCGTTGCAAGCGCGTTGCCATAAAGTAGACGAGGCTTTTGCCCCAGCCTGTACGTTGTACCACTAGCACCCGTTGTTGCTGATTCACGAGTGCATCAATTGCAGACCATTGTCCATCACGAAATGCTGCATCTTGACCTAGAATTTCTTGTAACCATTGATCTGCTTGTTGCCGCATTGCTTATCCT
>JBAUIA010000251.1:0-24824 GCA_049680565.1 Phototrophicaceae bacterium | reverse complement strand
ACACTTATAATTCAACATATTGGCATTATTCGAGATGATTTGGGCGATTTGCTTAGATGTTAATTCGTCAGAGTCTAAGCCAACGAGAAATAAATCACCATAGCCTGCAATCGTTGCAATTTCAGGTCTTAGTTCTTGTAAACTATTAATCCGCGCCATGCTTTGGCGTTGAATAGTATAGCTTAGGGCTTGCTGAATATCGTCAGTCGTAATCGCAGGGAATTTTGCGATAATCTCATCTGTGTTCCAACCGCCTAATGAAGCACTCACAACAGCATGTACAGTAATTCCTGTATCACGTATCGTAGCGATTTCATCGTCTACTTGATTGATACGACTAAATTCAACCATATGATTGTCCCATAATAATGCTGTTAGTGTGTGAGTTTAACATACCATGTAATCAACAAAATCCCTGAAAAAATAAGCCAATCTGATCGGATTAGCTTATTTCACATCATCCAAAATAGAGATCGCTATCCAATATCTGGTATGCTTGTTGATTGACTGGCATAGCTAGGTGAATCAAAATCATCTTCGTCATCAGCTAAGAAACGATCAACAATCGCATCATTATCTTCAGTTTGCTTTGCAATTTGTTGTTGCACAGCTTGGAAATATTTACCATTTTGATTAGCAATAATTCCCTCAATACGAGCCACAAATGTAGAAAATGCCGTTGCGTTATTTTCGTAAGGACCTGCCGACATATCATAGAAATTCTTCTCAGCTTGTAACTCTTCGGCTGCTGAACGATAAGAACTCCAATTTTCACCATATTTGTACAAACTTTCGAGCGCTGCTGCACCCGCCACAGCAAGGCTCACAAATACAGTAAAGCTATCAATACCGATGCGAACGATTGTTTCACTGTCCGAACCACCAGCCGTAAACACTTGAGTGATAAAGCGGGCAATCGTAGAATTCAAACTAATCAGCGCAGGAATCATCAGCGCACCAATGACAATAATACGTTGATACCAATAATAAGTATTCTTATTCTGAGATGCCTTGCTATCATAAAATGACCATTGGCTATGCCAACGATACTCTAAATAGAATCGTTCACGTGGTGTTGCATTTTTACGGATAAACATAGGCGGAGGCCATGCTTGAGTTGGTTCGATGACCCATTCGTCAAAAGAACCTGTGACTGCTTCAGGTGGGGTAATAGGGGTAGGTTGCGTCATTGGGCTTGCCTTATCATAAGTATTATTGGATACAGTTTGCTCTGCTGGCTTATCAAATGTGTTTGATCCGAGTTGCTCATCTATGACTTCATATTGAATATCAGTTTGGTCAATATCATCGACCTCATTATCTGCTGCATCTACTGCAACAATAGACTCTGCTGATGCATTATCAGACATAATCTCGCTATTTTCAGCAACGGCATCATCTATCGCATTATCACTATTCGCTGTTGCTAACTCATCGCTAGCGTCTGTAGATATAACATTAAGTGAATCTTCACTCACAGGTTGATCTAATTCTTGATTGGCATTATTGGATTCCATGCCAAAACCTTTCTTGCACCTACACAGTTTGATTATTGTATGTAAATAATACCGCAAAAATCAAATTTATACTCTCAAGATTACTTATTTTAAACAATCAAATCTAAAACGATAGTTGCAACCCACACAATGAGTCACGCTTAGAAATAATTAATCAGACTCAGAATCATCTGATTTGGGAATCCATAATTGATATAAGAAACCGTTCATCGCTACTTCTTCATCGAGTTCATAGTATGTATCAATAGCCAATAATACAGGCACAGGGAACAAATCCGCCCGTCGGATAACGAGCTCAATTTCTTGTGTTTCCAGAAGGTTAATCAGTTCCGTCGGATCATATAAACCATTTTCCCACAGATTGCGTAATTGAACGGGATTAGTCACGACCTCATGCCCATTTTGAATCGCAAAGCCAGCATCTTCTGAAATGACAATGCCATCTGTTGCAGCTACGCGGTCCGCAATATATTGTCCATTTTCATAATCGGCTTGTGAGGGAAAATGACCCGTTACTGCATAGCCAACTGTCCAACGGGCAGAATCATATAAAGGATACCGATGCCCCGGTTTGGGAGTGATCCCTAAAGTTTCTGCAATGGGTGCATAAATGCCTGATGTGGGCAATTTAATAACCAAACCACCATAAAGAATAAATAAGCCTAAAGCGACCATACTCAGTAAACGCTTATCGAGCCGTAAGCGGCTTAAAAATCGCGCATAAGCATGATTTTGGTTGATAAATCGCCTACCATTGAGTAAACGTGCTGTAAAAATACCAGCAAGGATACAAGTTGCTGCTAGCGTCGTCGCAAAATAGCTATCACCAGCACCCCACTTGCCAGCACCAATTGTACTCACCAGTGATACAACGAACCATATCGTATAAGCAGATAAGCGTGTGAAATACAGTTCATAAAGCGCCAATAAACCAGCCATCAATAAAAGTGGATAATGCAAACTGATAAATAATCTCAATAAGCTGATAAATTGCTCTGTAATGTATTCATTCTGATTAGAACTAATGATATTCAACCACCATTGACCATCAGTAACAAGCATTGCCCAAGCGAAAATTGCACCAGCGACAACCGCTAATCCCACACTATATTGAATCGCCAATCTTGGATTGCGTAAAAGTAGCCAAATTCCAACCGCTAAACCAGTTGAATAGGCTAACTGTTTCGTATAGCCAGCCAATAAAAGAAATACAAACGCAACGAATAAGCGCTTATGTAATTGGCGATCTTGATACTTAAACGCAGTTGCAATGACAACAACTGCTAAAGTTTCAAACATCACCATGAGTAAATGTTGTCGTAATAAAGGACCAATGTGATAAATAAAATTCGATGCTAAAAAAGCAAATCCAGCGATGATAGCAACCCAAATCTGTCGTTCTTCTCGCCAAATTGCATAACTGATTGCTAAGGCGGTCAGCAGCGTTGCAACAAAGATAATAAGCCGTCCATACCAAAATCCAGCACCGAATAACCAAACAAAAGGGATCATCAATACATGAAAGAAAGGCGCGTATCCACTGGCATAGAAAGGATATACATCGTTATCACAATAGGGGCAATCACCTTCCGCAAGCAAAATAGCATTGTTGAGTTCAAACCCTTCCGCTTGGTCGTAATCAAATGGGAAAGGAATCAACGCAATACCAAATGATATATAGATAATAACGTGTAGTGTCATAATCAATACTGTAAGTGATAATAGAATCGTTTGGATTGTTTGCCAGCGACCCGACAATGCTGTCATAAATGCCCTCATCAAAATTACACGCAATTAAGCCTGTAAATTAGCGCCTAAAAGCGCAAAAATCAATAGCAACACCAATAGGAGATGATACAACATGGATTACGAACTACCAGAATTTGACCCGAAGAAAGCGAAACGCCAAGCCTTAACCTTAGCCACGAGTGTTTTTACCGATGATTTTAAGGCGATTTCAATTAGCGATGATGGGCGGTGTCGCGCGACTTTTGCCAAATCTTACTTTGTGCTGCAAGGCGATCATACCGAACCCTCAAAATCGCAATGGAGTACCCTCAAGAAAAAGCTCAAGCGTCATAATAGAGGGGTATTTGTTTTTAAAGAAACAGGTGAAAGCCAATGTAGCGAAGAAAACCCAACTTCCTGCTACTATATTGACTTTGGATTTTTCAAGCATTAACCAAAAGCGCCTCAGATTGATTTTCTGAGGCGCTTATATTCTAGCATGATGATCTACTTAGCTTCTTTATCGCGTCGGAAATTGACAAAGCGATAACCAACGCCGCGTTCCGTCAAAATATATTGCGGATTTGAAGGGTCTTCTTCGATTTTCTCGCGCAGATAATTCACATATAAACGCACATAATGCGCTTCATCACGATATTCATACCCCCATACTTTTGCCAATAACTGGTCATGAGGCACTGTCCAACCTGCATTCTCGATTAAATGATAAAGCAAGCGATATTCTGTCGGACGTAATTTAACACGTTCGCCGTCAACAATCACCTCGCGCTGATTAAAATCAACACTTAAATGCGAATCAATTTCTAATATCGCATCAGTAGGGGAGGTTGAGGGTGTTTTCCAACGACGCATCACAGCTTTAATACGGCTTGATAGCTCACGGGGTCCAAATGGCTTCGTGACATAATCATCAGCACCTAGCTCTAAGCCATAGACTTTGTCATTTTCATCACCTTTTGCAGTTAGCATGATAACAGGAATATCAGAAAATTCACGTAGCATACGTAAAGTCTCGAAACCATCTAGCTCAGGCATCATGACATCAAGAATAACAATATCGGGTAATTGCGTACGAACCGCATCAAGTGCTTCTAACCCATTATGCGCTTCAATAACTTGATGACCTTCAAGTTCAAGGTTCATGCGGATAAAACCAATCATGCGTGGTTCATCATCAACAACTAAAACTCGCTTTGTATCGCGTTTGGATGCATTCGGTAAATTTGAAGACATATAGATTTATTCACCTTTGTAGAATAATTAATCGCGGTAGGTGAGAGGGAAATCAAGTGATTCGCCTTCAGATGGCCAAACTTGAATATAGTTCAAACGGTGCATTGGCACAACAATTGTCTGAACCCCTTCATCCACCCAATCCACTTCCTTATCAGTTTTTAAACGTGGATTTCTACCAATAACGCAGCTATCGCTTGGTTTTGGTAATTCTTCCACATCGACTTTTACAGCTTCTGAATTTGCAATATGTAGAACAATTGTATACATGAGTGCCTATGATCCAATCTTTGTAAATGCACGGTGCTTAAAATATGTACCAATGCCAATAAATCGCTGTAATTTGCAACCATCTTATATGGATAATAACAGAGCTTTACTTGAAATATATATGAGCGATCAGTTTACCGAGACGAACTTCATCACCATCACGCAATACACGCGGTTGATTCGGCAATAAGCGTTGCCCATTAAGGTATGTTCCGTTAGCGCTACCAACATCCAGCAGCATCAACGTATCCTCATTAACTTCTAGTGCAGCATGTTGCCGTGAAACACCTTTTTCAACTGCCCCATATGGCGCAAAATCAATATCAGGAATAACTGTACTATTACTATCAGAGCGCCCAAAGATCAATCGTTGTGCAGGAGCAACCGTAACAGGCTCATTAGAATCGCGCACATGGATCACAATCGCTGAACCCTCTTTAAAGCGTGCTGCTCCCCAAGTTGCCTTTGCAATTGAATTATCAGAACCTTCATCTAACTGCCGCGTCGCAATCGTCGCCTGACCTTGTGCATCAGGTGTCAAACTGTAACCACAAACGTCACAGAATAACATGCCTTCTCGATTTGCTGTGTTACAGTTTGTACATTTAATCATAAGTGATTTGCTCTTAGTTTCTCTATGTAATCCATTTTATAGTCAATACAATATACTGTAAAAACCTCAGTAAATATATCCAAGTATACTGTAGATAACATCACTGTTTCAACTGTAGACAGATAACAACAAGTGCTTTAACCGTCGTCCAATAAAGCTGTCACGCCACCTAATGATGCACCCGGCTCAATTAAAGCGCGTGTCTTGTATTTGATGGTCTTCTTAGTTTCCTCATTAGAAAATGCTCGCGTTTGGATGATATGTTGGGCTTCAGCCATTGCTTGCCGTCCAAGATCATGCTCCCCCATATCAATTAAGCGTGTTGCGAGATACTGTAGATGGCGTGTTGCTTCATCAGCATTACCATCTTCCAAGGCTGCTTGCGCTTTTTCTTGCAAACGATATAAAGTTAGTTTACTCAACGCATCCACAATCGATGAGGGTGGCGAATCTTCCACCATTTCATCAGTGACCGAAATCGATAAATCTCCTGCGATATAGAATGGCATCGCATCATTTAACATCATATCACCATTGGCAACAAAGTGACCAATATTAACAAAATCTTGGGTCATATTTGCAGGTAACTGAATTTGCAACAACACCGAAATTGGACGCGTTGATTGTAGGCTTGCCAACGGTAATATACCATCTGTTAGCACCAATGGTTGTGGATTAGGTGAAATCTTGAATGCCATCTCAACCGTAACATCTGGACTTGTTACAATTGATAGCATCATACGTTCAGCAAATGAATTCGATAAGCTACGTAATTGCAATTCCATAAAATTAGAAACCATATGCACCGACTTAATATAGGTCGATGTACCGCCGCTAAAAGTGACTAATTGGTCAAGAAATTGGTCATTCCATTCATCGCCTAAGCCCATCGCACTGATGCCAATACCTTCGGCTGCGGCTTGCTTGGCTAAGGCTAAACATTTATCTTCATCACCATAAGTCCGCCCATCCGTCAACAAAATGATATGATTGACCATCTTAGAATTGAGAAATTTACGGTTTTCGATAACACCAGCTTGTAACCCTTGATATATCTCAGTACCACCACGAGGTTTAATCATACCAACACGCGCACGTAAACTTATAATATCATCAACACGCGTCGCTGGAATAACAGTATTTGCACGATCATTAAACGAAATAATTGAGATAACATCATTATTTCCCAATTCCGTGATAATTGTCTGGGCGGCTGCGATTACCCGCCGCATTCGTCCACCATCATCCATAGACTTGCTTTGATCGATCACCAATGTCAAATTCAGGTGGACATCACGGTTGTCCATCTGCTCATCGATTCCATGTGGTGCATATATTTCAGACAAAACATAAATAACTTGTTCTTCTTCTAACGGTTTGACCGTGCGTTTACTTGGTGTTAACCGAAATGAAAAACGATTCGTCTTTACAGATTCAGGATCAAGGGTCTCTAAATAGTCATGATATTTTTTGCGCTCACTTGGACGAATCAAAATCTGATAAGCTTGATTAACCATTTCTAACTGTGCTTTAGCCGCACCCGTTGGATTCGATTGTAAATGCAAAACCAAGCTCTCATAAACAGACTGAACCATACTAGGTGTTGCATTTTCTTGTAACCCCATAATGAGATACGGGTCGAATTTGTAAGACATAATCTTAACTCACCGTTATTTGGTAGGCGTTTTAATTAGAATTGCCGTAATATTATCAGTACCACCATGTGCATTGGCTAAAGCTATTAACTTACTGCAAGCATCTTGAGGGTCTTGTGAATTCTTCACAATCTCTAAAATATCATTATCGTTGACCATATTCCAAAGCCCATCGCTACAGATTAAGAGGGCAGAGTTTGACACCAGTCTTTTGCGATGGATTTCGACTTCAACATCCTCATTTTGACCAATTGCACGATACAAAACATTACGTTGTTCATGATATTCTGATTCTTCACGCGTAATTTGCCCCAATTCAATTAATCGCTCAACAACTGAATGGTCGCGTGTAATTTTATCAATTGATTGATTGTCACTAATCCAATAGGCACGGCTATCACCAACATGAGCAATATGCGCTGCTTCGCCACGCACAACAACCGCCGTTAAGGTAGTCCCACCATCCGCAACAGATTTACGCACAGCTTCATTTGCTTTCTGAACAGAATCCACCATGACTTCAACAATAGTAGGTTGGTCAGGATCATTCATATCAACCCCCTTTAATAAAGGGGCATATACACGATTAAGTAATTCCGTTGCTAAGGTTCTTGCCGTGATTGCAGATGCCTTTTCACCTTCTTGATGCCCACCCATACCATCTGCAACAATGAAAACACCAAAATCAGGGAAATCATCAACAGAATCGCTCGTAAAATAAAACGAGAAAGCAGCATCTTGATTATTCATCCGAACCATACCTTGATCGGATGCAAGACCATAGGCAAGATGTCCTTTACCAGTCGTTAAAAATTGGTCAGCATCAGGTAATGGACGTGTAATCGTTGGTATCTTCGTATCAGCCGCATCATCAGACATCGCTGTAGCGAAATCAGGCTTTATATCAGGTATCGTCGCATCATCAAACTCATCAACAGGTAGCGTTTGATCCATAGCTTCTTGAATATCCACGATAGGTGTTAATTCCTCGGTTGATGGAACACCCAATTTATCAGTAGCAAGTTTATCCGTGACTAAATTAGCAGCAGGATCTTCTGCATCGTTACTTGTATTTGTTGCTAAAGTTTCAATTTGCTCGCCGTCCTGTGATGTTTCATCTTCAGGGGTGTTATTAAACATGCGACGAAAAAAGCTCATGTTGATCTGTCCATTCTAAATGTTAGTTGAGATTTAAATTGATAATAGGCAATGCGTAGACTTTACGGTCTAAACAACCAAATATAATAAAGTCATCTACAATCAGTGGCGATGAAGTGATCTCGCCGCCTGCTTCAAATTGCCATATCTCTTTGCCCGTGCGTGCATTGATGGCATAAAGTTTCTTATTTGTCCCACCAAAGTATACAACATCCTTATGAATTGTGGGCGACGATACAACAGGTTTTTCCGTATCAAAACGCCAGCGTTCTTTACCCGTTGCTGTATTAACACAATATAACTTGCCATCTGCTGAACCAAAATATACGAAACCACGCTCCACCGCAGGTGTCGAAATTACAGGCCCATTGGTACGGTAACGCCATTGTGTAAAACCATTCTCCGCATCTAAAGCATATAAAAATCCATCAAATGACCCGACATATATAAAATTTTCTTCATCAGCAACAGGTGAAGAAGTCACAGCACGTTTCGCGTTTGTTCCCCATTTTTTCGTACCATTAAGTTCTAAAGCAATGATTTCTCCCGCTTCATTACCAAAGATGATCCGATCATTTGTTACAAGAGGCTTGCTGCGAATCGCAGAATCGGTTTGATAATCCCACATATAACGCCCATTATGTGCGATCAGCGCATATAATTTGCCATCATCACTACCAAAGAAAACATGACCATGAGCAACCGTAGCCGAACTACGAATTTTATCACTTGTTGTATACGTCCAATTAACCCGTAAATCCCGATAATCCCAAGCATTAAATGTATAATCTTCGCTGCCAAACAAGATTTGACTGTATTCAGCATCAAATGCAGGGGCAACCGCAATCCCGCCCTCAGTATGCTTCTTAAGGACTTGTTCGCCTGTTTGCAGATTCAGCCCCCAAATATTGGTATCATACGATCCAATATAGACCTTGTCGTTGACTACAATGGGTGAACTGCGAATTTCATCTTCGGCTGCAAACGTCCAAATTGGTTGAATGCTACCGGGGTTATTATCCCCAAAAAATTCAGTGCTTTCTTGATTAGCAGTTGCATCGACAGGCATAGTAGCGTTTGACATATTCATTTGTGCAGGGCGATACTTCAACGTCTCAAAAGCATCTTTCATATCAGCACAACTCTGAAAACGCTTATCAGGATCGAACTCTAACGCTCTCATAATGACCTGTTCAAATTGGACAGAGGCATCATCATTAAAACTGGTAATTGGACGCTCATTAAAGCTAAATGGTGGCTCTAAGCGTGGATCAGAACGTGTTGCGACATGATGTAAGGTTGCACCTAAGCTATAAATATCACTAAGCGGATTTGCTTTGCCTTTATACTGTTCTGGCGCACTATATCCTTCAGTACCAATCATTGTTTGTGGCAAACCACTCACAAAGACTTTAGCAATCCCGAAATCAATCAACCGAACTTTGCCAAGACTATCAATCATGATATTTGCAGGTTTCATATCACGAAAAATAATAGGTTCTGGTTGGTGATTATGCAAATATTGTAAAACATCACACAGATCAATACCCCACTCAACCATCTTATCAATTGGCAATGATTTAGTACGGCTTAGAATCGCCTCTAAGTCCCGTCCGTTAATATACTCCATCACCAAATAAGCACGATCATTTTTCTCAAAAAAATCATAAATCTTAGGGATAGCAGGGTGGTTCAATGTTGCAAGAATATTAGCTTCTCTCTGAAACGTTTTCATTGTTGATGTGCGTAAGGTGTCATCATTTGTGACAACATGCATCTCTTTAATAGCAACTAGCCGACGCGAGTCAGGGAAATTTAAATCGCGTGCTTGATACACCGCACCCTGTCCGCCACCACCGAGTTGCCCCTCGATTTTGTAACGGGCTAGCAAGATCGTATTGATTTCTAAGGTACTTCCAGACGATCCTTCGTCATTGAATCCGCCAAATTGTTTGGTTTCAGGCATCGTAACCTACTCGTTCTCTTATATTGCTACTGTTGTTTACGCTTGAGTTGTGCCACTATTATATTGAACCTAGGTTCATACCGCAATCTTACCAGAGTTTGATTTTGTTGATTGTATGGATGCTCAAACACTTTCAATTTATCTACATATCCCATTTTGTCGCACAATGTGTACATATTGTGCTTTTAATACCTATACCCAACTCGATCATCTCATTCCACAATTTGTAGAAGCACTTGTGGCTGAGATCAATTATATTGGTAATCATCATGCACCCAAGTTGCCTGTTGGGACAATCTTTTTCGGTGGTGGGACCCCCAGCCTAATTTCTAGTCTACAGTATCAAATGCTGTTTTCTGCCTTAAGTAATACATTTGATATACTACCTGATGCTGAAATTAGCCTTGAATCTAATCCAAATGACTTAAACTTAGATTATTTATCTGATTTATATGCTGTTGGCTTCAACCGTTTGAGTATGGGAATGCAAACCAGCAATGCTCAAGAATTACAATTATTTAACCGCGAACATTCTCACCAGCAAGTTATCCAAGCAGTTACACACGCTCAACAAGTTGGATTTAATAATATCAGTGTTGACCTGATGTTTGGAACACCTAATCAAACACGCCAATCTTGGCAAAAAACGCTACAAGATACCCTAGACCTGAAGATCCAAAATATTTCGGCTTACAACTTAATTTTGGAAGGTAATACACCGCTCAAAAATCATGTTGATGATGGCACACTACCAGAACCAGATGATGATCTTGCTGCCGATATGTATGATCTGATGACAGATACCTTAGCAGATGCAGGGTTTGAACAATACGAGATTAGCAACTGGGCAAAACCAAATTTTGAATCACGTCATAATATTCAATACTGGCACAATGCACCCTATCTTGGTTTAGGACCCGGCGCTCATGGTTTTGCAAATGGTACACGTTATATTGTGACGCGCTCTCCTCAAAAATATATCCAAGCAATGCTAACACCATCCAATGAAAAATTACCATTTCCACAAACGCCAGCAACGTCTAAAGCAATTTTAGTTTCATTAGATGATGATATGGCAGAAACCATCCTCATGGGAATGCGACTCACAAAAGAAGGGTTATCACGCCAGCGCTTTAAAACACGCTTTGGGCAAGATATTGTTGATCTCAAACAAGATGCAATCAATAAACATAGTGACTACGGCTTATTAGAAGTCACAGATGATTACATCCGATTAACCCAGCAGGGTAGGTTTCTTAGCAATGCCGTTATTCGTGATCTAATCTAATCCACTTTTATGAGGGCTGTATTTTGTAAATCTTCAATTGTTGTTGCACCACTACATAACATTGCAATTTTGATTTGTGCATTCGTTTCTTCAATAAATTGCTCAACAGCTTCTTGAGAGTCATTGGCTGCTTTCAAAAATGGACCCGCCATACCCCCTACAAGTGCGCCTAAAGCAATGCACTTTGCAACATCAATACCATCACGCAGACCACCACTTGCAATGATAGGGGTCTCAGGAGCAGCTTCTTTAGCATATAAGATAGCATCTGATGTAGGAATGCCCCAATCTGCGAAAGCGCGTGCGACACGTGCATAATACGCATTTGGCGCACGATGATATTCTACTTCACTCCACGATGTCCCACCTGCACCTGCAACATCAATTGCCGATATACCCACATTGACTAAATCTTTTACATCTTGTGGTGAAAATCCCCATCCAACTTCTTTTGCAATGACTGGTACAGAACTGGCGCTACAAATTGCTTCAATCTTATCTAATAATCCTGCAAAATTTGTATCGCCTTCTGGCTGTACAGCTTCTTGCAAGACATTGAAGTGCAAAATGAGCGCCGTCGCTTGCAACATATCAACCGCGCGTTGCATCTCATCAACTCCGTAACCATAATTCAGTTGTACTGCACCCACATTAGCAAATAACATAATATCAGGCGCATAATCACGAATTTGGAATGTATAGGCTAACTCATCATCTTCAAGTGCTGCACGTTGCGATCCTACACCCATAGCAATATTATATTTCTGTGCAGCTCGTGCGAGGCGCTGATTTAAAGTGACGGCTAATTTTGCGCCACCCGTCATCGATGAAATCAAAAGAGGGGAATCTAAGATTTTACCAAATAAACTGACACTTGTATCAATAGCTGCAAGATTGACCTCAGGAACAGCACGATGTAAAAATCGGTAGTGTTCAAGTCCTGTTGTCATATTTGGAAATTGTACATTTTCCTCAAGGTTAATTTTTACATGATCTACCTTACGGCTTTCAGTTGAAGGAGGCTGTTCCGTGACTTCTGGCATAATTTGGTGTTCCCTATTATAGTTTTCTAGTCTATGAATGGTGTTTATCGTACAGATGTTATAATATAGTGTCAATAAACAGCATCGGCTAGGGGCTAGCAACTCACTTTATACACGGTATAATGTGCGATGCAAAATTTGTAATTAGATACCTCAACATTGGGAGGGAAGTATGGCATCAATTGAAGAACGTGTAGGTAATATTGTAAATGATGTACTTGGCGTAGAACCTGATCGCATCGTACCAGCAGCACGGTTCCGTGAAGACCTCGAAGCAGATTCACTCGATCTTGTCGAACTCATTATGCAGTTTGAAGAAGAATTTGGTGGCGAAATCAGCGATGAAGACGCACAAACAATTGAAACTGTAGGTCAAGCTGTTTCTTATATTCAAGAACACATGGTTTAGAATATTTCTTTAAGTTTTCAGAGTCATACTCTGTATGGCTCTGTTTACTTAATGTCTAGCAATATGCCATAAACTACGAACCCCCATCAAAATATACACCCCAACAAGACCGACAACGCCAATACCCAAATTTGCAATCAACCCATACGCTTTAATAATATCAATGGCATGTGTTATCCCATAGATGGCAGTGATAATACCAGCAGTAGCAAGTAGAATCTGCCCCAGATGCCGATAATTCCAGATAAAGCCTGACAACCCTATAATGGCACCGATCAAGCTGATAAGGCTCAATATAGCTTGTTGTTGTTGATTGACATCACTCAAATTATTGATAAAAGTCAAAGGAGGTAATTGCGCGATAACCAATAACAAGCACACAATAAGGCGCATCCACCAACTGATTGTAAAATAGGGACGGTTAGCCCCAATAGCAATCAATAATGTGAAAAATAGTAAGTGTCCTCGTAATGCCATCACTGTAGTGTAGCTTGAATTGTCAAATTGTCGCTTTGCTAAAAGCTCTGCAAAGTCGTATGCACCAAGTGATAAAGTGAGACTACGATTCATAATCCAAGGTAATATATACGCCAATAATGCAATAACGATAAAAATCCATGTACCATCAAATCGTGATGTGTCGTTGTTCATGATTGCTCCAAAATAGCAGTGATGGTTTTGCCAATTTCAGCATCTTCTTCTGCTTGATTATCAAAGAAGCTGGTCATAAATTCACTCTTACGTTGTCGTAATGCCATAGGTGCAACAACTTGAACATCCGCCAGAGTAACTTCTGTACGATTATCAGCCGCCGCATAAGCTCTAGCAGCTTCAAACATTGTATATTCAGCGCGATGTGAATCAATTTCTAATTGCTGTACAAGCTCTAAACCAATTTTGATGATTGCAGCGCTAATGGTTGTTTCTTTTAAAATTTCTCGTGCAATTGCAATTTCTTCTTGTGTAACCAAGGTTTCAGATTCCCATTGTCGGATAAAGTATGTCGGATTACGCCGATAAGCCCTCACGCGCTGATAAATCTCAGATCGTTCTTCGGTTGTCATCAAACCGCGAACATTGACTCTCAATCCAAACCGATCAAGTATTTGTGGACGTAGACGACCTTCTTCGGGGTTCATTGAGCCGATTAACACAAAGCGAGAATTATATGTCCCTGCAACCACACCCCGTCGCACAGTATAACTACCTTGCGCTGCTGCATCTAAGATCACATCCACAATCTGATCGTCTAATAAATTAACTTCATCTACATACAAAATATTATGATCTGCGCGTGATAAAATACCACGTTCAACACGCACAATATTACGATGAGCCTGTGCGCGTTCATTGGTACTGCCAACCACATCTTCAATCCTTGCATTAAGGGGTAATTCAACTAATTTCACAGGTTCAAAACGCGAAATTCGCTCCCCAGCTTTCCATTTTTCGTAACAATCAGGATATAAATACTTAGAATCATCCTCATCAAGCGCTTCCAAATCCGATGGCAAAACACCTTCTTCACATAAACTGACTTCTGTGTGTGGCAAGACTCCTGTTAAGCTACGAACGGCTGTCGTTTTCCCAGTACCACGCGGACCAATCAATAAAACGCCACCTACAGCAGGATTAATAACTGACAATAATAAGGCTGTCCGCATTTCTAATTGCCCGACGATAGCGAGAAACGGAAATGGACGATGTTCTGCTAATCCAAAATTAGGTTCAGGCTCTTCTAAAATCCGTTTATAACCATAATCACCTAATAAGCTGAGTAATGCCGACCCTTGATGTGCTTTTTGTGGCGTGATTTCATCTGATGATGACTCTACGGAATCATGTTGATCGTTATCACTCATTTTGAATTTGTCCTCTCTTGCGCTTGTTGTTGCTTACGAAATGCTTGACGCTCTTTCGCTTGTTCAGCACGTCGTTTTTCTTCATCCGTTTCGTATAGTAAAGGGGGTACGGCTTTAGGTGTCCCATCTGGGTTGATAGCGACATAAACGTAATAAGCTGTATTGCTGATAACACGATCACCTGTAAGCGGATTTTCACTAATCACTTCTACCCGAGTTTCCATAGATGTCCGTCCAACATAACTCAATTCAGCATTAAATTGGACAAAATTTCCAATGCGTATGGGGTGCATGAAGGTCATTGAATCAACTGCAATTGTGACAGCAGGTGATTGTGCATGGCGAATAGCTGCTAAAGCACCTGCTTCATCTGCAAATTTCATGATGACACCACCATGGACATTACCTAATCCGTTTGCATCTTGCGGTCCCATCATATGGCTGAGTGTAACCCGTGAATCAGCGACATATTTACCATCCATTGTGTATCATTCCTTATATTGTTGGAATCCGTATTATACAAAGTTAATTACATAGCTAGTACTTGCATATAAATCTCATGTAATTGTCTTGCGCTTTTTTCCCACGTAAATTTTGAGGCTTGTTCAAATCCTGCTTGAATCATACGGTCTCGTAATGTGTTATCGTCTAATACACGCTGAATAGCATCTGTAATTGCGTCAATATCGTATGGATCAACCATAATCGCTGCATCGCCTGCAACCTCTGGCAATGATGATACATTGGATGTAATTACAGGTGTTCCACATGCCATGCCCTCAATCACTGGAAACCCAAATCCTTCGTATAGTGAGGGGAATACAACACATTCTGCACCACTATACAAGCCTGCAACATCTTCATCATCCACAAAACCAATCAAGTGGACTAAATCACGCATATTGAGTGCCTCAATTGTTTGATACATTTCATCTTCTAACCAACCTTTACCCCCTGCTATCACCAAGTGTAGATCATAGCCTCTGTCGCGTAACCTTTTTAAGGCATGTATAACTCGGCTAAAATTTTTACGCGGTTGTATTGTCCCAATTGAGAATAGATAAGGATTTGACGATATACTATATTTATTTCGTATAGTGATAAGACTAAAATTATCATCAACAGGATAATAACGTCTATCAATCCCACTCAGCAAAACTGTAATTTTATCTGGCGAAATATCATATAATTCTATTAAGTCATTTTTCGTTGCTTCTGAGTCCGCGATCACATGCGTTGAGCGCTTCACAGAACGCGGTACAACTTGATCTAAATACGCACGCAAGCGCGGACTCGCCGCATCTGGCACACGAACATACGACATATCATGAACCGTCACGATTGTTTTTGTTGAAGGCAGGGTAGGCGGCAAGGTAAAATCTGTTGCATGGAACAAATCAAGTGATCCTGTAAAAAGCTCGACAGGAATGGGTAATTGAGCACGATGCCAAATACGCGCAAACCAATCAGATGAAATTGACGTAGGTTTCCATATTGCATTTGGTGATAGGGGATCATGTAAATCGGGCTTTGATGCACCCGCAACAAATAAGCGATACGCTGTTTGTTTGTCTAATTCTAATAAGGCAGCGACCAGATCGCGCGTTAATCGACCAATGCCACCACCTTGTGTATATGCAGGAGTATAATCAATGCCAATGGACATATTTATTCCACGTCGTTGAATGTCCAGTAGCGATTAACAACAAAATTCCAAATCATCACAACAAAAATGCCGAAGAAAATAGCGAGACTTGACCCTGCTTGCCCAGCCAATTCACCTTCAAGTCCTGTACTGTTTAAAACAAATTCGGTTAATGGATCAGTTGCAAATGTCAACCAAATAATCCGCCCAATCCAGCCAACCGTGCAAATAAAAGCAAACAACATTAATTGTTGTCCTAAAGGGCGTGTCCGTGAATCTGGGTATGTCCAATAACGATTCCAGAAAAAATTGCTCAAAATCGCTAATGTAAATGAAATAGTTGATGCTACCAACGTATTGATAAGAATTGGTTCTCCCAACTCATTCGCAGCAGGTAACAGCGTAACAAAAATCAAATTTGAAACACCAAGGTCAATAAATGCACCCAAAGTCCCAACAAACCCAAATTTTAGGAAGCGAACAACTTCTTTAGATTTACTACCACCGACACGCTCTGCAACCCATTCAATTAACCAATCAAGTGGCAGTCGAATACCTTGATACTCTTGTTCATTGCTTGTAGCGCTTGTTGCTTGAGACATAATGACCCCATGAAATCGAATTTTGTAATTGCTGATAAAATATCGCAAGAAGCCCTAACATCACGCCCAGATGCAAGAACATATTGTTAACATACAGATTATCTAACAAGCTGTGAAATGCTAGATAAGCCCAACTTCCCATCATGCCAACACTTAATGAGCGTATCAAAATATCAGGATGTGACCGTACAACCCAAGTGGTGATAATGATTACGAGCCACATAATCACATAAAATAAGAAGCCAATGATGCCAGCCTCACCTAAGATATTCAAGTAGTAATTGTGTGCATGACCCAATGGGAATTCCCAATTAATCAACCGATATTCATGATACGCAACTTCGTAATTTCCTAGCCCAACGCCTAACCAAGGATTATCACGTACCATATTCATAGCTGCTTGCCAATGAGCCAAGCGCTCCACAATCGCATAATAGACTGTTGTAATATCTACCCCGCGCACATCGCTGAAAGAGAATAATTCTTCAGTCGAACTCAATACGCGTTGCTGGATGGCACTAGGAATCAATCCACCAAACCACATCGCACCAATAAGCAATAGTGCTGATGCTGATAAACTTATACTTTGCCATAATTTGCGCGGTAAACAAAAAGCCATGACACCGACTGCCACAATTAATCCTAACCATGCTCCGCGACTCCACGATACAATAATACCAATGAGTATAATACCAGCACTCATTGAAGCATATCCTAGTTTGGCTAACAATAGCACCTCAATACGTCTATTCGTCCGCCATTGATTCCATAGTTGCATCAGATAAGCATAAGCTGACATCATCGCAATTGGTAATAATATCCCTAAAAATCCGCCGAACGGATTAGGTTGCCCAAATGTCCCAAAAGCCCTAAAAAATCGACCATTAATCAGTAAATGATCCGCGCCACTACCGCCAAAGAAAATATAAATCCCAACCAGTGCATTAGCGACACCTGCTGCAATTAATGCCCAAACAATCAATTCCCATTTTCTTGCTTTCCCAATATCAGTCACGATCACCATAATAACTAAAATCGTGACCCACTTTAACCATTCCGTTAACCAAAAGGGCATAGAGCGTGCTGAAAAAACGGTTAATCCTACAGCTATCGTAAACGCAGCAATGGCAATGAATAAGGGCGTAACAATAATTGATAGAGGTTGTTTACTTTTGATTGCACGATGCCACCCCCAAATGATCGCAAAAATTACAAAGAGTAATTGACCAATATCAAGTGGTAATTGAATCGCTGATTCTGTGGCAATCAAGGTTCGCAACGGTGCGAGAATGAGCATTAATGCGAACACGGGCAAAGGAGAGGTACTTATGGCAATAAGTAATAATAAACCAATAATAACAACCGATAAAATAATCGGTGTATACACGGCTGATAATCCAAGTAGCACTGCACCTATGATAAGGCTAAATTGTTGAATCTGTTTTGTTGATATGCTAAACATCATAAGTTCTCATAACAGATACGCTTTAATTAAGATGGCACAGTTTATCACAATAACAATCGATTTTATGCTGCTCATTGCCCCGTATAGATAGCGTCAGATTCTGGTTGCGTATCTGATGATAAATAAGCTATGATGCCTACAATCAGTACAAATATATAGACAAGGTCATTAACATAAATACTATTGTCAATCATACCATGAGCAATCAGAGCAGTCATAGCGCCTATACTCCCTATTAAAAGAATACGTTTTTGGGGATTACGTTCCATATACAAAATTTTGACTGCGTTTCTCCAGAAAGTAATCATAAATAGGATTAGCCATCCAACGCCTAAAATTCCTAAGCGTATCCAAAAATCCAGTACTATATTATGTGGATGTGATAAATCAGGGTCTGCTATTGCATCAGGACGTACATATTCTCCACTAAAAACAGGTAAAAATTGATCGAGACCTAAACCTGTTAGCGGATAATCACTCAGTATCTCTAGGGTACTTTCCCATACACGAATCCGTATAAAATTAGTTCCTGTACTTAAATCTAACAAACTTGCAAAACGGGTTGATACTTGTGTCAAACCAAGTGTGACTAGAATGCCAATAAGCGCAAATAGACCGAGTATTGGAAGTGCCTTTTTACCATATGTTGCAATCAGTACAGCCGTAATAGCTGCTGGCACACCAATCAATAATGCCCCAACACTTTGTGTCAGAACAACTGTAATCATTAGCAAGCCACTAATTCCAATTAATAACCATTGCATCTTTTCTCTCAGCAACAAAGCACCAGTAATTACAAAAGGTATAATTCGTCCGAGTAATAAACCGACATTATTGGGTGATCCATACACACTTGATAAACGCCTTGCACCACCTTCTGCTATAATGACCCCGTCACCTGTAATGTACAAAAACAAGCCAATGACTGAAACTAAAATACCTGCGAACACCAATCCCTTAACCATTTGCTGTATAGCTTTATCATTGAGTTTGAGTGTCCGAAATATCCCATAAAATAGCATCGGTTCAATAAATAAAGTTCTTAATTCAGTGAATGCGACACCTTTATCTGCTGACCACAATACAGCTAAACAGCCAATCAATAACCAGATTATCATCAAGCCATCGAGCGGATGCCATCTCATGCCCAGTTGTATGGGATAATCATCATTACTACTTTGTCTTTCTGCTCCCCATTGAACGAATAGCTTTAATAACCATGCAGCACTTGTTATTAAAATCAGCAACTCTGACATTGGAAAAAAGAAGATATATAATTCTACTGGAAATAAGAAAAATGGCGCATAAACAAGTGTAAGCATCAATCCCCACTCAATGTGGTTATAAATCAACCAGAACAGCAATATAAGCGCAAAAAATGCTAGTAGTAGTGGGAGTTTAACAACAATCAATCCGCTTGTTAATATAATGAGTAAGGCTTGTTCGGCTAAATCACGTTTAAAAAGTTGTGGTTCTGGTAATCCAAAACTCATTAATAGCCCAAACATCAATGCAATAGATGTGATTACCGTGATCGCAAACTGTAAACCAACATGCAAAATTGACATGATGCCTTGCATCTTATTAATCATCTGTCGCCAAGGAAGTGTATATCCAGCGATGATGGTTGCTACCAAAGATGCGAGTGCTGCTATCCAACCAATTGTTAGTTGTTGCCGATAGGGTATCGCAAGATCACCACTGCTAACGGCGTAACCGGCTAAAGCCCACTGATCCCATCCACGATCTGCGATAACGTGTAATTCATGAGCCTCATCCATCAAATTACGCGAAACTGCGATCATACTTAATTCAGGGCGTTGGTTTTCACTCCGTAATGAAATGTAAGCATTACCATTAGCATCCAGTGGTGTGTTATTCGCAACGTGACCATCCACTGTTGGATATAGGAATGCAAAATAATCACCCTCACGTAAGCGTAGCGCAATATCACGCCCTGTGAAATTAAACCTAAGCTGACTATCACTCGTTTCCAACCAACCTATATCCGCACCACGCTCACTGAATGTCCATAAACCACTATACTCTGCGAAAGCCGTCCGTGGATGATAGAGTCCATTACGCGCTGTTGTTGAATCATCGTAATCAGCTAGTGCTTGCCATAATATAGTACGTTGATTCTCTTGATTGATGACCGAAAATCCCCATAGGGGATTTTCGGCATCAGCATTAGGTTGCCAATGCTGAATAATCATGCCTCCAAGCCAAGCCCACTCTCTATCAGCACGATTAAGCGCATTACTTACATAGTCATATACAAGTGGCTCATCAATACTACCCCATATAGATGCGTCACCTTCCCAGCTATTTGGCAAATGATTCCATCCCCAATTACTTGCCCATAGTGCCTTATCAGCGTCACCATTAGCAACCATAATCTCACGCAATAAGATCAACCGTGAGAAATTCAACGTATCACGACTTACATCACGATCTAAGGGTGATGCATCGAAGCCATAAGGTTTACCTGCAACTGCATCAAAGTAATCGGCAGCACCAAGATCATAGAGTTGCTGCAAATACAGATCATCCGCTATATTCTGCCCACGCGTTTCAATAGTCGGTGCTAATGCTGCAGCAATCACAACAGCGTTAATATCACGGCTATGTATCGCACGATAACTTTCACTGAGTAAGGCAACATATTCAGCAGGGCTAGGATTCTCTAAACCCCATGCGTCATCTAAATTGGGTTCATCCCATACCTGATAATACGTAATGGAATTACCATATCGTGATGTAAATGCCTGTAAGAATGGAATGATGGCGATTGGGTCAGATGGTGGCGATGTCATAACCTCACTATCACGTGCCCAAAGTGGACTATTCATAAATACAGGTTGTAATTGCATATTGGGATAAGCAACAAGTGCGTTTGTTATTGTATCTAAAGCATCCCACTCAAATTGACCTTGTTCAGGCTCGATTTCATCCCAGTAAATAAACTGACGAATCCAATGAACACCAGCTTCATCCATCCATGCTAACTGCTGGGCTAATTCTTCAGCATCATACTGTAGCAAATCGGCATTTACACCTAAACGGGGTATACGATAGGGCAGATCAGTGACTTGTGTTGGATCAATATAGCCACGTAGCATGTATCGTTGTAAATCTTGTGTAGCAAAAATAGCGCTAAAGCTCCCTAATAATAAAAATAGGGAGATACCGAAAATAATATAGCGTCGCATCAACGAGACCATACTGGATGCTGTGACCCATTATCAAATGTCATCTGATATACCGCTTCTGTCACAACATCAACAATATATAGATTACCTTGGTAGATAACAGCAATTTGCCGTCCATCGGGTGACCATGCAAAATCATTTGGTGCAAGTCCATAGTCAGACGAACGAATACCCAATTGTCCTGCTGGTGGAAAAACAATTCTCTCGTTACTACCATCGCGGTCAGCGACCACCAGATCATACTCGCCATTAATCGGTTGATTAGGATCGCGCACTTTTAAATAAGCAATGTAACCTTGTGGATAGGGGTTTTCGGGATTTTCTACTTGTGGTGAGAATTTCGGCGATGCCCACATCCCAGCCCCTTCAGCAATCATTGCTTCAAATGTACCATTCACATCATTAACTACAACACTAAATATAGGGCTTGATTCAGCAGGAATACCCGCTTGCGTTGGTCCATGTATAACGGAAGTAATGAGATCGCCATCAAATGACCAAGATAAGGGACTGCGCCACGACCAATCTTGAAAATTGCGGAAAGTATCATAGTCAGTCAATGTGATCGGTTGACTAGCATCATCATAAATACCAATTGCACTTGCTTGTGACCATGCAATGGTTTCACCATCAGGCGACCAACGAAATACTGTTCCCCACCAGCCGTATGAACCACCTGAATTATCTTCAACAACGAGGCGCGGATTAAATAATTCACCCGTTGTTGGATCAATCCGCGAAAACCATAGATTGTTGAGTGCATTCCAACCGGGGAATAATTCTTGTGCCTCACTTGTAGAATAACTAATCGTGTAACCATCTGTGATAAGCCATTCAGCGTAAAGTACATCTGTAATGGGCAAGCGCACTGCATTATCAGGATTACTGGTATCAATAACCCACAATTCATTAACGAATGATTCGCTATCTTCGGCTTCTCTTGTATACATCAAATAACGCCCATCAGGAGATAACTCATGAACAAGCGAATCTAAATCATTACTGAGCGTTAAAGGTCGTTTTTCAGTACTACTATTGCGAATGATCCAAGAATTACCATTATTGATATAATTTAGTGTCCCTGTGATGTTGATTGGCTCAACTTCTTCGTTAACACCAATTGCGATGATACGATTAACAGGTTCTTCAATAATTTCTGGTTGGTCAATGGGAATACGTTGCTGTTGTGTACCATTCTCATAGATGATGCGATAACAGACTTCTTGCAACCCATTACTACCTTGTCGTTGAATGCGTTCTTCGCCAACTGCAAGTCCTTCAACTGTGCGGTATTCATCTTCATAGGGTAGGATTTCTTCTTCGCAGACGGTATCTTCTTCTACACGAACAATTGTTATACGTGTACCATCAATGACTTGCGTATAAGAGGGCGGTACAATCCGATCATTATCATCCCACAAGATATTGGCTTGTGCGAGGAAACTCTCAACAGTCATGGATTCAGAAATGACAAATGTACGCTCTAAATTATCAACTTGTACATAAACAGAATAGGTTGTTTGCTCAGGTTCAGGTTGACACGCTGATATGAGAAATAGGGTGACGATCAATACAATAAAACGAGGCATTACAAGCGCTCCAATATATAAATACGCGGGTGTAATCCAGATTGAATAATCTTTTGTGGCTCTTCTACTAATTGCCATTCATCCGATTGCAATATGACACTTTCCATCAAACGCATTTCATGAGATATGACAACCAAACGGGCATCATCTGTTGCGATACGTCCTGCTTCCGATATGATGGCAGGATATAACCATTCATTCTCATCATGTGACCCTGTTAATTGACCAAATGGTAAATCAACGACTAATTTACTGACACTGTTTGCTGCTATTGGCATTTGAATAGCATCGGTCTTCATCCAAGTAATGCTATTAATGTGCGCTGCCATAGCATTTTGTGTCGCACACGCTAAGGCATATCCCGAAATATCGCACCCTGTGATCGATGCAGCAGGGCTATCGAGTGCGCGTTCAATCGCTATTGTGCCTGACCCACATGCAATATTCAAGAAATGATCTTCTGGCGTAGGATTCGATAACTTAACCAACGCAGCAGCAATCGACCCATTCAGTGCGCCTTCATAATTGCAGATACGCCAGTCGCGTGTTGCTAATGGACGCGGTGTAATCCGAAACAGAACCTCCCAACCTTGTTTCGCTTTAGCAATCCGTCGCACGCGCAATAATAGATCGCCTTCTTTCTCAGAAACAGATAAGCCCAAATGTTGGCTAATTTCCGCTTTGATACGCATCATTACAGATGAATCTGAGCCTGCTGCGCTGACATACAACGATTGATAATCGTCTATGGATAATGTCTCATGGATGTTATCCATCAAATGATGAAAATGCTCATGTCCGAGTAATGCTTTTGGGCGTGGAACATCAAACTGTACAATACTGTAAATCGCAATCACAGTACGCAGTGCTTTGAGCCGATCTAAATCGCCCTCAAATTGAAATTGTATGGAATCCTCACGGAAACTTTTCATCAAGTGTCCATCATTGCCGATACAAACGATTAACTCAGCTTTTACAATTGGGAGCAAGCCTGCTGCGAACTCTGCTTCAAAAATCATAATCCAACGATCTAAATAACGTCATTTATCTAACAGTATAATCTGTCACTGCAAAAACAAAAGCCCCTACCATAATGATAGAGGCTTCCGATTAACTATATGTGTGGATATACCTTAACGTGTATCCCCATTTGCTTCATCAGCGCCACCACCTGTTACAGGTGTTTGACCTGATCCATCAGCATTCATAACATAAACGCTGAGATCTGCTGCACCACCACTACCATCAGTTGCTAAGTTTGATGTGTAGTAGATTTGTGAGCCATCGCGTGACCATCTAGGAATACTATCGTTAACCCCATTATTCGTCAGGCGAATTTCTGTGCCATCAGAATTACGGCGATAGATTTCTCGATTACCATCACCGTTTGGATTTGCAGAATAAACGATTGCACCATTGGATGACCAATCGGGTTCATTACTGGTATTTGCTGTTTCTGCTGATAGTGAAATTTGTGTTGGTGTACTGACATCACTAACAGAAACAATGTAGATATTGTTTGTACCATCTCCTGCTAAATCGGACATA
>JBAUIA010000250.1:0-15504 GCA_049680565.1 Phototrophicaceae bacterium | reverse complement strand
GACATCGTCATTGGTGATACTAATGATCCAGAAGAAGAAGAGACCCCAACAGAAACAGCTTGCCCTGCCCCTATCACCTTTGAGGGTTTAGCAGCAGGTACAATTTTGAGCAATCAACTCGCGGGTATAACCATCACAACACATGATGCAGTGAACCATCCTGCCATGATTTTTGATACATCTAATCCAACAGGCGGTGACACTGATTTAGGCACACCTCATAGTGATTTTGGCGGACCGGGTCATGGTGAAGGTGGAGCGCTTGGTGAAATCGGTGAAAATAGTGAAGCGCTTGGTAATGTTATCATTATTTCAGAAGATGCTGATAGTAGCGATCCTGATGATAATGCGTCTGGTGGAGAAATTACCTTCACATTTGATTATGCTGTAAATATGACCTATATGTATTTCCTCGATCAAGATAATGGTGGTGTTGCTGCAACAGTCACGCTTTATGACCAAGGAAACAGTATACTCAAAGTTGAACAAGTTACTGTCCCAACAGGTAGTAGTCGTGCAGGTGATAATGGTGTGTACCGTGTCGATCTCAACACAGTCGGTGTTTACAAGATGGTTGCAACATTACCGGGTAGTGGTGCGATTGCATCAGTCATCTTCTGCGATGAAACAGCATCCGAAAATGGTGGCGGCGGTGAAAGTTCAGAATCACTGGGTGGATTTATTGTCCCAAGTGCAACAACAGCTAGCATTACAGATGTGAGTGCATCCAGCCGTGCTGATGGCAGTAATAAATGGCGTGCAGATGTTACCGTCACCGTTACAGATAATCTTGGTAACCCTATAGAAGGCGCAGAAGTCGTGATTGATTTCTCACGCGGTGGTAATGATAAAAACTGTACAACTGATGCAAATGGCGAATGTACAGTTACAACGAATCGTATTAATACCTCACGGAGTGAAACTGTGGCGACAATTGATACAGTTAATAGCCTTGGCTCATTGAGCTATGATGCAAGTGGTAATTCAACCGCATCTATCACGGTTAACCAACCTTAATCATTAGTAGACCCCTTTTGAAGACCTCTTCAATGCAATATTGAGGGGGTCTTTTTATTTTTAGTGTGTGCGTTACAATATTAATTCGCACACACACAAATTTAGGGTTTATAAAATAATGGATATTATTGAGACTCAACTAAAACATCGCTCTGAACGGGCGCAAGATTACGCAGCCCATAATCAAGACTTATTACAAGAATTACGGACGACATTAGCAAGCGTGCGCCAAGGAGGCGGTGAAAAATACCGTCAGCGCCATGCCGAACAAGGTAAATTATTTGTTCGAGATCGGATTGATTTATTACTTGATGAAGGATCAGCATTTCTTGAAGTTGCTGCGCTGGCTGGACATGATTTATATGATGATTGGATACCATCGGCTGGAATTGTAACAGGTATTGGGCGTGTATCAGGCATTGAATGTATGATTATTGCGAATGATGCGACGGTTAAAGGCGGTACATATTTCCCGATAACAGTCAAGAAACATCTCCGCGCCCAGCAAATCGCAGTCGATAATCATCTGCCTTGTATTTACCTTGTCGATAGTGGCGGTGCATTTTTGCCGATGCAAGACGAAGTGTTCCCAGATGTCGATGATTTTGGGCGTATTTTCTACAATCAAGCCACAATGAGTGCGCTGGGTATTCCACAAATTAGTGCCGTCATGGGCAGTTGCACCGCAGGTGGTGCGTATGTCCCTGCAATGAGTGATGAAACTGTGATTGTCAAAGGAACAGGAACGATTTTTCTGGCGGGACCTCCTTTGGTTAAAGCAGCCACTGGTGAAGAAGTCACTGCCGAAGAACTGGGTGGTGCAGATGTGCATACACGGGTTTCAGGGGTTGCCGATCATTATGCAGAAGATGATGCCCATGCCTTACAAATTGTGCGTGATATTGTGCGTACCTTGAATATTCGTAAAACTGTTACATTAGATGTAAAGTCGCCTGAAGACCCCCTGTATCCAATAGATGATCTCTATAGCATTATCCCTGATAGCTTCCGTGAAAGTTATGATGTGCGTGAAGTGATTGCACGCTTGGTTGATGGCAGCCGTTTTCGGGAATTTAAGCAAAATTATGCACCGACATTGATAACAGGCTTTGCTCATATCGAAGGGTATCCTGTTGGGATTATTGGTAATAATGGCGTGTTATTCAGTGAAAGCGCACTCAAGGGCGCACATTTTATTGAACTTTGTACAGCGCGGAATATCCCATTGATCTTCTTGCAAAATATTACAGGGTTCATGGTGGGTAAAGCCTATGAAGCAGGTGGTATTGCCAAAGATGGTGCGAAGATGGTTCATGCGGTTGCGAATGCCAAAGTCCCTAAATTTACGATTGTTATTGGTGGCAGTTTCGGCGCAGGTAATTACGGCATGTGCGGACGTGCTTACTCACCTCGTTTTTTGTGGACATGGCCCAATAGTCGTATTAGCGTGATGGGCGGTGAACAAGCTGCCAATGTATTATTGACTGTTAAGCGCGATCAGTTAGAACGACGGGGGCAAGCTGATATGAGTGAAGATGAGCAAGCGACATTTAAAGCGCCAATTCTCGAAAAATATGATCGAGAAGGCTCACCGTATTATAGTTCAGCACGGTTATGGGATGATGGCATCATTGACCCTGCCCAAACACGCCGTGTACTTGCCCTATCCTTATCGGCAGCCCTCAATAAGCCTGCTGAAAAGACACAATATGGGGTATTCAGAATGTGATTCCAGAGTATACTATTTGAATAGTGTTCTCATTATTTGCTTTTATTAACAAATCACAATACTTTTCTAGTGCTTGAGCATGCTATGGTAAAGGTATTGAATAGTCATATTTATCAGGTTATGTCATTATGGTTGAATCACGGGCTGATTTTGAAATTTTAGTTGTTGAAGATACACCTGCAATGGCGCAACTCACCTTGTTAACGTTGCAACGCGGTGGTTTTGAAGGTATTCATGTTGATGATGGTGAAACAGCTATTGCTTTTTTAGAAGGCAAATTACCGCATCTCATCTTATTGGATTTGAATTTACCGGGTTTAAGTGGTTGGGATGTGCTGGAGTTTCTTGTCGAAACATATGGTTCAGGCAAAGTCCCTGTAATTGTGACAACGGCATATGGTGATAATGCCAATCGTGTTATCGGCAAATTACAAGATATTTATAAGTATATGGTCAAACCGTTTAAACCACTTGACCTCATTGCCACCGTTGAAGGCGCTTTAGGACTTGATCCACAATAATGACGGGGATACGATTATGTATCCCCTTTTTGTTGCAAGCGCTCATTGTTATTTATTATTATAGACGCATCACACAAACTGCTTAGATAGTACAGGCTATCGTATTATGCGGAAGTATCCTCCTAAGAAAAAACATCGATTTCAGCGATCTCATCCAGCAAAGACACATATACCACAACGTCGTAATGAGCAAGCGATCATCCTCAGTGGCTTAGATGTGTTACGGGTACTCGATAACCATGCACCGCAATATCTGCATGGTGTGCTACATTATGGACCTGATTCTTTTGTGGGGAATCAATATGCAGCAGCATTAATTTGGTATCGGCGTAAAGGCTATCAAGATTATCGTAAGTTACATTTATTTGGGGTTTGGGTGGCGCAATCCGATGATACAACACAGCTTATGATTGGGTCAAAATCATTGATGTTTACGGCTGCGGTTTATAATCCAGAATCGTATACAGCGATTATGAAGAAAACCTTTATTCC
The DNA here is from genome assembly GCA_049680565.1 of Phototrophicaceae bacterium. Taxonomy (GTDB): domain Bacteria; phylum Chloroflexota; class Anaerolineae; order Aggregatilineales; family Phototrophicaceae; genus JAUZRW01. The sequence goes on along the minus strand of JBAUIA010000250.1, from coordinate 11,745 downwards.
CTATTATGGCAATGATTTACAGCCCCCCGATGAAAGCAATATTTTATTCCAGACGCTATTTGATGTGACGCGCCGCATTGCATTACGACGAGAGATTGCGGAGCAATTAGCGTATTGGTTTAAAAATAAATTGTTCATCTGATATTTGTGGAATTTGGTAGCAAGCGGAGGCATAATGTTGATACCTCCGTATATGAAATAGTCGTTATCGTTTAGACATTGTCGAGGAAATCGCCGACATCATCCATGAAGCCACCACCGCGTTGATTGCTCTCATCATAGATATAATCGCGGTCATCGCCTTTACGGCTGTCACGTCCGCCAATTGGTCGATCATATTGCGTATTTCCGGGACGCGGGACACTGCGTAACGGTGGTCGATTTTGCCCCAATCCACCTAATGGTGGCGGACTCTGTGGTGCATTCTGTGCGCCAAATCCTTGCTGATTGGGTGGATTCAAGCCTTGTGGTTGCTGACCAAATCCTTGCTGATTGGGTGGGTTAAATCCTTGCGGTTGCTGACCAAATCCTTGCTGATTGGGTGGATTCAAGCCTTGCGGTTGCTGACCAAACCCTTGCTGATTGGGTGGGTTAAATCCTTGCGGTTGCTGACCAAACCCTTGCTGATTGGGTGGATTCAAGCCTTGCGGTTGCTGACCAAATCCTTGCTGCCCAAAATTTTGCTGTTGCGGATTAAGGCGTGCTTGTCCTTGGTTAGGGCTAAATTGTGAGCCTTCTTGGAAAGGTCGTGATGGTGATAAAGATGGCGTACTGGGTTGGAAACTACTCGTTTGTCCTAACGGCGCAGATTGCGGATTAAACCCAAGGCTTTGTCCACGCGGTGTTAGTGAGGCTTGTTGTGGTGGCGGAAAATCTGGATAGCTTGCGCCTGCGGATTGTGCAGCAAAGGCAGTCGCGCCTGCTGCTGGTGCCGGAAAATCCAAACCTTGAGCACGCATCCGCAATGACTGGCTTGATGCAATCGCTGGACTTTGTGTGCTATTGCCTTGTGTCGTGTTGGTAGCTGGTTTTGCAGCATTAGAGTCGCCACCACCTGTAAAGCGGTCAAATAATGCTTGAACCCCTTGCCCACCAAAGCGCACAAAGAAAATAATGATCCCAATGAAAACCAGCATCGAAATCGTTGTCATCACACAACTAATTGTTAATAAAAAACCTAATTCCATAATGATATTGCTCCTCGGCAAGTATCCGCGTTAGCTACTATTACGACGATAGCGTTTATCTCGTAGACGGCGACCCGGACTATGATCTGCGGATCGCACACCATATGGCGAGCTATCGGCTATCGGTATATTTGCATCAAGGGTATCGGCTGATGGTGTTGATGGGTCGATATATCGTGCATCAATAATGGGATCATCTACGGCAAAGGTATGGTTATCCACTAAAGGTTGTGGTGCTTGCTTGATCGCATCATTAGTATCAATTTCTGGGATACCCTGTGTTGTTGCTTCTATTGTAACAGGATTTTGCTGATATGGGGGTTGTTGAAATAGTTTTGTAGTGGATGGTGCGGTAGCAATTGGTGCATGGGGTGTACCAGCGCGAGGATTAGGTGATAACGGTAATGGCGTTTGTTGTTTGACTGCCTGTGCGTAATCTTCCATAACAGTGGAAATCGGTTCAAGTTGTTCAGGAGTACGATGATCTTCGAGATCAATGCGTGAGCCTCTATTATTCATCGAATTGAAAAAACTTGTCAGCGCACTTCGTAACATGCCACCAATCATAAAGCGCCATAATAGAAATGGAATCAATAAAATTACCAAAATGATGCCGATACTGATTGCAATTATTTCAAACATTGTTAACCGCCTTTTAAATTATTCATTGAGTGCCTAGCTTACTAATTTTAGTATGTGCTTACTCCGTTGGATTCATATCAATAGGTTGTGACAACTCGATGAAAAGTGTGTAATTTTTGTATTAGATAGTAAAAATAGACGATTATCATAGTCAATTTTACAATAAGAACATATGTTTTGTACAGATTGATTGAAGTAAATGCTAAAATTGGTGCAAATTGCCGTATTTTATACGGCATCTTGTATGATAAAAATAAGAGAGTCACTTGCAAATAGGAGTTTATAGAATGCAAAAGTATTTATCACAAAGTGTACAAAACCTCGCGCCATCAGGGATTCGCCGTTATTTTGATATTGCAGCGACGATGGACGATGTGGTGACACTGGGTATCGGCGAACCTAATTTTGTTACACCAAAACATATCTTGAATGCTGGTATTGATAGCTTAAATCAGGGCAAAACTGGCTATACATCAAATGCAGGTGACGCAGCATTACGAGCGGCAATTGCCAAACATATTGATCGGCTTTATGGCTTAAATTATGATCCCGATAGCCAAATTTTAGTAACAGTGGGTGTTAGCGAAGCCTTATTTTTAGCGATGAAAGCTATTTTGGATATAGGTGATGAAGTCTTAGTCGTTGAACCTTGTTTCGTTGCTAATGCTGCTGCCATTGAAATGGCGGGTGGTGTGCCTGTGATGGTACAAACATCCGTTGAACATGAATTTCAGGTAACAGGTGAGGCTTTAGAAGCGCATATTACATCGCGTACCAAAGCGATTCTCATCAGCTATCCGAGTAATCCAACAGGGGCAGTCTTAACGCCAGAGCATATGCAGCAAGTTGCTGATATTGCTGAAAAATATGATCTCGTGGTGGTTTCTGATGAGATTTATGAGCAACTGATTTACGGTGTTGAGCATATTAATTTTGCATCCTTACCAAAAATGTACGAGCGCAGTATTATCTTGAGTGGTATGAGTAAAGCCTACGCTATGACTGGTTGGCGCATTGGTTACGCAACTGCCCCACAAGCAATTTTAGCAGCGATGAAAAAACTACATCAATATTTGATTATGTCTGCGCCAACGATGGGACAGATGGCAGCAATTGAGGCATTGAGCAATAGTGAAGACGATGTCGAGATGATGCGCCAAAGCTACGATCAACGTCGGCGTTTAATTGTGGATGGTTTCAATAGTATGGGTTTATCATGTTTTGAGCCACGCGGTGCATTTTATGCCTTCCCAAGTATTCAGAGTACAGGCTTATCGGATTCTGAATTTTGTGAATTACTCATCAAAGAAGATCGTGTTGCTGTGATTCCGGGCAGTGCCTTTGGCGCGAGTGGTAGCGGATTTATCCGTGCGAGTTATGCGTCTAGTATTGATAATATCGAAAAAGCACTCGAACGTATGGCGGTCTTCATGCAGAGACATGGGTACTTAAGTCCTATAAGTGTTATCTAAGCCATAAGTAACCTTAATTGTTAAGAAAGTCCTTGCGGAATGCAGGGGCTTTTTTGTTGTATAGTTAATATAGGAATAGTCAGTGTTTAAGATATACGGCTATCATCACATCATTAGCCTAACTAATCCAAGCCTTACCAACAGCAACAGATTATGCGTGACTTATTTCTGGGATCATACGAGATAAACTAGATGACGGATATCACAAAACCTAATATGTCGATTCTCATTCATACAGCGAATAATGCTATGATTGAAGATGCACTTCGCACGTTAAACACTGTAATCATTGCTGCTAAGACCAGTGAAACTCTTGTTGAAGATGCCCTCGCTTCATCTGCGCGTTTGGTCATTATTGATGATGTAGCGCTTTGTCGTAGCATTCGTAAATATTTGATAATTCCTATTATGTTGATACACGATGATATTGATGCAGCTATTCTTGCAGGTGCAGATGATTGTGTCCGTGCGCATGCTAATTTAATTAGGTTACGCGTTCAACTGATGTTAGCACCTTATCGTTATGATGAGATAACAAGTGATTTAGTTGACAATTTAGACAACACAATCAGCCAAGAATTAGAGTCTATTTTAGATAGCGTAGCAGATATTATTGTTATTGCTAATAAGGATGGTAGCTATAAGCATCACACACTTGATGATGATCGTTTAATATCCGATGCTAAACAAGATACATATGTCAGTGTAAAGTCATATGCGATACCAACAGCGATTGCTATGCAAGTTTCCAGTATGGTTCAATTAGCATTAAAAGTGAATTCTCTGCAAGAAAAAGAATATACCTTACTTCAAAATAACGAGACCCTAAGTTATAAAATAACCGTATCCCCTATGAGCCTCACTGATTGTCTGGTTGTGATTAAAGACATCAGTCAAAAACGTCGGATTGAATCTATTTTGAAGCGCTCAGAAAAAAATTATCAGCGCTTATTTGAAAATGCTACTGATGCTATTTTCACAATTGATGTGATGTCAGGCAAGATCTTGCAGGCGAACCCACAAGCCTCTCTTATGCTTGGCTATTCCAACCACGAATTATTATTGATGGAAATTGATGCGATTGAATCCGATACAATCGAAATACAAGATATACAACATAGCATTGATGATCTGAATAACACCGATAAACTGATCGTTGAAACACAATATAAGCATCGATCAGGTTATTTGATTGATGTTGAAATTAGCAGTCGGGTTATTTTACAAAACAAGCAGTTGATTTTAATTAGTTTTGTACGAGATATATCTGAACACAAGCAAGCATTGAATGAAGCCCAGCAACAACGCAATTTAGCACAAGCCCTGCTGACGACTGCTAATGCAATGAATGAAGCTCCAGAGCTTGATACAGTCTTAGATACAATCTTGCGTAATGTCGCACAAATTATTCCGTGTGATAGTGCCAATATCATGCAAATTATTGATAGAAATACCCATATTATGAAGCATCAAGGGTATGATAAAGGTGGCTTCAAAGATGAGGTCATTGCAGATATTGTTTTGCCATTAGACCAAGCAAGTAATTTAGATTGGATCGTTACTCATAAAAAACCGCTACGTGTTGATGATACCCAAGATTCACCTCATTTTAATTGGGTTGATACCACGACCTCGATGTACATTAATTCCTTACTAACTGCTCCAATCATTATTGACGGGGTTGTGCAAGGCTTTATTAATCTCGATAGTACGGCGTATCGTAATTTTACAGTGGAGCAAGAAAGCCAATTAATGGCATTTGCGAATCAAGCCGCCATTGCAATCCAACGCGCAAATATGATTACTGAGTTACAACAATACACTGATACCTTAGAAAAACGTGTTTCTGAACGCACAGAAGAATTGCTTGCTGCCAATGCAGATCTTGAACATATCCAAGACCAGATGGCACAGGAGCGTAATTTACTGCGCCTCATCATTGATACTATCCCTGATGCAATTTATGTCAAAGATATTGAGCAACGTTTTATCATTGCCAATCGTGCAACCTATGAGAATATGAGTGGTATTACGCAAGAAGATGATTTACTAGGTAAGACAGATGTTGAGTTATACCCTGAGGTAGGTCAACATCTGTTGAGTGAAGAACGAGAAATTATCCGTTCAGGTCAAGCACAACTGAGTAAGTCAGTGGTATATCATAATGCAGATGGCTCAATCGCTCATTTATTAGTGAGTAAAGTGCCGTTAAAAGATGCCACAGGCACAATTACAGGCTTGATTGGTGTCAACCATGATATGACGCAATTACGACAAGCTGAAGCACGGCTTGAACAAGTCATCAATAGTGCGCGTTGCTTATTATGGTCAGCAATTGTCACTCAAGATACAAGTAAAACGGATGCTTTTGTGTGGGAGTATCGCATTGTCAATGAAGAAGCGGCAGCAGGTTTCTTACCGCTCTATCAAGAGGATATGCCTTACAAAGATGCGTGGATCAACGCAATCTCAGAAAATAACAAAGCTGATCGTATGATGTTATTTATTGATGCGATCCAGAATAACAAAAAACATTACCGCACCGAGTACCCGCTTGATTTACCAAACAAGACACACTACTGGTTAAATGAAGATGTTTTAATTGAGGTGGTTGATGAGGGTATCTGGAATATCATTGGTGTTTGCACCGACATTACGATGCGTAAGCTCATTGAAGAACAATTGCAGGACATCAATAATTTATTGGAACTGCGTGTTGCATCGCGCACATTAGAATTAAGTCAAGTGAATGAAGATTTAGTGTCGCAGATTGCAGAACGCGAAAAAGCACAGGCATCCGAACGTCAACAACGTATGATTGCCGATGCACTGCGCGATGGTATCGCAAAATTAGCGACTACAACTGAACTTGAGGATATGTTCGATCATTTATTATCATTGATGCAATCAGTAATTCCTCATGATGCAGCAACAATTATGTTAATCGAAGGCGAAGCTGTTATTATCAATCACGCATTAGGCTTTGATACGCCTACGCTAGGCTTACAATTTCAAATTACCAATATGCCAGATATCCAATATGTACAAGCAACGAAACAAGTACATATCATCAACGATAAAGATCAGTATCAACATTGGCAGGAGCAAAATGCGACTTTATGGGTTAAGTCCGTAATGGCAATTCCAATCATTATTGATAATCATGTCGCAGGTATTATCAACCTCTATAGTAAGGAGCGCAATCATTTTAGCGATCAGCAAGTAGAATGGTTGTTTAGCTTTGGTGAGCAAGTGGGCTTGGCGATTCTTAATGCACGCTATACTACTGAACTTGAAAAAATGGTTAATCAACGAACAAGTGAACTGCAATTTGAGCAAGGGCAGCTAAAAGCAATCTTGAATGGTGTTACTGATGGTGTGATATATAGCGATATGAAGCGTAGACCGCAATATATCAATCAGGCATTGACCGATATAACTGGTTTTTCAGAAGATGAATGGTTAGATGGTCAAGCGCAATCACAGATTAACGCGCTTGATATTTCTGAATTTGATGGGATGTGGCGACGCATTATCACTTGGTTAGAAACTAATACCGTTTGGACAGGTGAAACTGAGCTTACCCGTAAAGATGGTAGCACCTTTGATGCAGGACTTGCGCGTACAACAGTCAAGAATCAACTTGGTGAAACAGTTGGTGTTGTGACAGTTGTGCGTGATATTAGTGATGAGAAACGCCTCGCAGAACAAAAAGCGCGTTTTATCACTAAAGCAGCCCATGAATTACGCACGCCAATTGCTAATCTCAAAACACGATTATTTTTGATGAAACGCCGACCTGACAAATTTGATGAGCATATGGCTATTGCGGAATCTGTTGTTAATTTAATGCAAAATCTGGTTGAGCATATGTTCGATTTATCGCGCTTTGAACGCGGTATGATGGAAATGACTTTTGAGGCATTTAACCTACAAGATTTCTTGCAAGAGGTTATCCAATATCAAGCCCCTCATGCTGAACGTTTAAATGTTGTGCTAAAGCTGGAATTACCAGAACAGTCAATCATTATTGATGCTGACCCTTATCGTTTAACACAAGTTATTACCAATTTAATTGGTAATGCGCTCAAACATACGCGCCACGATAGCAATGTTATCATTCAGGTGGCATCTGATGATGATCGCGTACTCATTGATGTAATCGATCATGGTGCAGGGATTGCAAAGGAACATTTGGAAAAGTTATTTCAACCCTTTTATCAGGCATCGGATGACCAAACAGGCGTTGGATTGGGTTTAGCGATTGTGCAGGAAATTGTCAAAGCGCATGGTGGTGATATTAGCGTTGAAAGTGAAATTGATACAGGAACAACATTCCATATTCAATTACCACTTGTACAAAAAACACCTGATGCGTAATCCTCACTTAATTATTGGAGTAAATTATGCCGTATACACCGATGGAACTCGCTAACGCATTCATTAAGACAGGCGAACTAGATGATGCAATTATTGCCCTGCAAGAACATTTAGAGCAAAATCAAGCGGATGATGAGGCGCGACGTTTATATATTCAAGTACAGATGCGTTTAAGTAGAGGCGATGATTTAGCTAATTTAATTTATGAATTTGATTCATTAGGTGATAAAACAAGCGACGATTGGCAATTACAATCGGTTATTCATGAGCGATTAGATACTTTACCCCTTGCAATTGATGCCATCCGACAGGCGCTAGACCTCATACCTGATGATGAGCGCTTGACGGAACGTTATCTCGATTTGTTGCTAAAAAATCATGACTATGAAGTTGCACTTAATCTGGTGCGTGGGCAAGCAAAAAGTTGGCGGTGGTTAGAGCGCGAGGGCGATATTTTGGTATTGCTTGGTAATGATATATTGGCAACAGCGCGTTATGGCTTGGTGTTGGCACATTTAGATGCGTTGATGGATAGCGTTCATGATGACTATTTGCAATCGCTCAAAGCACGCGTAATCTTAGCACGCGCCCATGCTTATCGGCGACTAGAGCATACGGATATTGCAGAAGCGCTTTATTTAGAAGCCCGAGCGATTGTTGGAGATGATGTCACCATCGCGTTTAATCTTGGCTTACTTGCTTATATGAATGGTGATATGAATGAGGCAATTGAGCAATGTAAAGCAGCCCTTGCAGCAGCATCGGCTACATTGCGCGATCATATGCTAAGGTCATTGGATGAAGACGCACAATTTATTACTTTAAAGCAGCAATTAACCGTGCAATAAGTTGGTCAAAACGATGATTGCTTCTATAATTCAATTATTCACATGTTCATCAACTATTAGGGGTTAGAATGAAATTCGATCAGGTAAAGAAATTTTTGAAAGATGGCTACGAAAGTAATGGTTTTGATGTTGTCGCAGAACCTCCTGATGGTGAAGCTGAAATTCGGTATCCACGCCCTGAAACATTTGATGTTACGCTCAAAATTTCAACAGATGATATTAGCGACTATACAGAACTGATGGCTGCACGCGGTGAATTTGTACCCATTGGCAATGTTGGCATTGCGAATCATAATTTCCGTGAAAGTTTACTAATTCCGCTTGATCCCAGTATTGATATTCGTGACATTGACGATTTGCTATTTAAGCGCAATCCATCTGATAAGACCTATGTTGAAATTGATACAGTATCGCTGATTTTTGCGAATTATTATCGCTTTGAGCAAGGTTATATGAACTTATGTCTTGATCGTTTACTGGCTCTTCCCCAAAAAATCAGACAAGCATCGGCTAAAAAACCATTGGATGCACGTCATATATTTGCTCATCCATTAAGTGTGCGCGTTTATGATATTGGCGCACAATCAGCAACCGAAGCGATTCGTATTTCCGATGAGTTAATTGAAGGGGCGTTGTTCACCTTAGCCTATGAAATTGGTATTCCCCTAATGCTAGCGGATTCTTATCCGACATCGCGCTATGAGAATTTACAGACACTCAAAGACAATAGACACAAAATTCAGCAAATTATTTTGCCTGATAGTAGTTTCCGTCATGATTTGGTGCGTTATTATCAGGTCGGGATTGCTTCGCCGATTGCGTCCCATCAATTTTTGAGCTTTTACCAAATTTTGGAATTGTTCTTCCAAGATATTAATCATGTGGGTGTCTATGATGAATTGTATCATCTATTACGCTCGGAACAATTTAAGCCTGATAATGCCTCGTTAGCACGGATTGTTAGCCTCGTACAATCTAATGAATCAGAACTGAGCAATGCAGATTTACTGGCACGCTTATTGCGGCAGAATGTAGATAGCAATGCGATTAAGCAATTTATTTTGAGCAATAGTGCCGAAGCCGAAGAAACGATCCAAACATTAGCCAATCGTATTATTACAACACGCGATGCGATTATGCTTGCAGGGGTTAAAGGCTTGCCACCAAGTGATAGCAGCATTGCGCGTGATGTGCCGTTGGTGAAATTTCTTGCGGAGCAGGTCATTTTGGCAACAAAGGCTTAGTTTTGCCGCGAAGGCTCGAAAAACACGAAGTGAAATTAATGCTCATCAATTGGTGAGCATGTTTGTTGTATAGACTAGTCATCATTATTTTCTAATTCTTCATCTAATAATTCCAATAATGAAGAAGATACATCACTTTGATTAGTCTTTGCATATATGAATAATATGACTGCAAAAATAGAATCATCCTCATCAGTTAATTTATATAACAAGCGATAATAATTATATACTCCTTAATCATCAAAGTACTTCTATTATATGCTATAATCACGCGGATTAATTCGCATAAAATACTGAGCAGGAAGATATTATGGCAGCAAGCGATTGGCAGACAATTATCGGGCTAGAAGTGCATGCAGAAATGCTGACAGAAACCAAGATGTTCAGCAATTGTCCCGTTGTGGATAGTGTGAATGCACTCCCGAATACCGCAGTAGACCCGCTTTCGATGGGCTTACCGGGGACACTCCCTGTGATTAATATGAAGGCGATGGAATGGGGCATGATGGTTGGTTTAGCCCTCAATTGTGAGATTCCACCATTTAATCAATTTGCCCGTAAAAATTATTTTTATCCTGATTTACCTAAAGGCTATCAAATTAGCCAATACGAACACCCCTTAGCGGTGAATGGCTATATGGATATTGAATTAGAAGATGGCAGTACAAAACGCATTGGCATCACACGCGCTCATATGGAAGAAGATACAGGCAAGCTCACGCATTGGGGTGATAGTTCGCTAGTTGATTACAATCGTGCAGGTGTACCGTTATTTGAGATTGTCAGCGAACCTGATATTCGTAGCAGTGCCGAAGCCGAAGCCTATTCACGCAAATTACGCGCTATTCTACAATTTTTGGGTGTCAATCATGGTGATATGAGCAAGGGTGTTTTACGGTTTGAAGCCAATGTGAGTGTCATGCACAAAGATGATACAGAATTTCGGCAACGCACAGAAATCAAGAATCTGAACAGTATTCGTAGCATGGTGCGTGCAATTGATGTTGAGGTCAAACGACAGATTAAATTGTGGGAAAAAGGCGATACGGTCAAACCTGCGACATTGGGTTGGGATGATGATGCTGGCAAAATTATCATTCAGCGTTATAAAGAACGTCCTGATGAATATCGTTATTTCCCTGAGCCTGATTTGCCAATTCTTGAAGTCAGCCGTGAATGGGTCGCAGAAGTACGGGCGAATTTACCAGAATTACCCGATGCCAAACGCGCACGCTTCATTGATGACTTAGGCTTAACAGCGTATGACGCAGGGGTTTTAGTGGCAGATAAAGCTGTTGCGGATTACTTTGAGGCAATCTTAGCTGCAACGAAGAATGTCGATGCTAAAACGGTTACTAACTGGGTAACAGGTGATTTATTCCGTCTGCTGAATGAAGACAAGATTGATCGTGAAGCGATTGCAAGCATCAAATTGACCCCTGAAAATTTCGCTGCCCTCTTGATGTTAATTGATGATGGTACGATTAATGCAACTATCGCGCGCAAAACAGTTTTGCCGATTATGTGGGCAGAAGGCAAAGCAGCACAAGCGATTATTGATGATGAGGGCTTGGCACAGGTCAGTGATAGCAATATCATCAGTGAAAAAGTGCAAGAAGCAATTGATGCTAATCCTGATATGGTACAAAAATATCTGGATGGTAACGAGAATGTCATCAATGCGATCTTCGGGCGTGTGATGGGTTTGCTACGCGGTCAAGGTGATCCGAGTGTGGTGCGCCAAGTATTAATGGATAAATTGAAGTCAATGCAATAAGTGTGTTGGGCGTGATTTATCACGTCCTTACAACGCTTTTATGATGCTATTTTAACCGAAAACAAATCTCATTATTTGCAAATTTTTTATAGCTTTTTGAAACATATTATGCTAGAATAAACGTTCGGAAGTAAGGCGAAAAACGTTATCTTCGCTGACAAACAAACACAGTCGTGTGCAGCACCATATCAAGCA
>JBAUIA010000249.1:0-3111 GCA_049680565.1 Phototrophicaceae bacterium | reverse complement strand
ATCTCATGCTGATCCCAAGCAAGCTAAGCGCAAGCCATACAAGGTGGGTAATCATCGCCAGGCAGTCTACAACTATATTGGTGCGTATGTTGAGACCCATCAGTATCCCCCTGCAATTCGAGACATTGCGAAAGGATTAGATATCGGTGCCACCACGGCTAAATATTATGTGGATCTGTTGCGCGATCAAGGTTATCTAAGCTACTTAGCGGGCAAATCGAGATCGATTCGTCTGACTAACAAAGTCTTCTCAGAAATAAGCGATGACTGTAGAAAAACCACAGAAGGGGTGTCCGCTCAGAGATAAACTATAAAGACTACACATAGATGATAAAAGTGCTAGAGGCATAATCCAGAGATACAAGCTGTCATTAAAAAGCATCGAGCTGAGGCTCGCAAGTGGAAAAGCAACCTCAGCTCAATCAACATGACAAAGCCTATCTGTGAGGATGGCTTATTTTTGTCTTGGATGTCTGCCATTATAGCACACTTTTAAGCAAGACTGAACCGACACACAAGCGACCTGCAAAGGAGTGTGAGCCCACTTATGAGTAAACAACAACAGCCTGTCGATGCCGTTTATACCTACATCAAGCAACGCATCGATGACCAACAAGGATCACCCACCCAACAAGAGATTGCCGAAACCTGCCAGCTATCGATTGGCACGGTCGGTCGTCTCTTAGAAATTCTAGAAGCACAAGGTCAGATTATCCGTGTGCCATTTAAGTCACGTGGTATTCGCCTTGCCCAGCAAAAGACAGCCAACCAGAAGAATGAGATTGCTGAGACGGTTTACAAATATCTGGTTCAAGAGATTCAGTGGGGCGATGTTCCCAGCCAACAAGAGATCGCGGATGCCTGTCTCCTATCGCGTTCTGAAGTGCAACGCGCCTTACTCTGGTTGGAAGCGCAAGCACGGATTGAGCGTGTCGATGGCCATCGCAATATCAGGTTGGTAGAGGGTTAGAATTTACACCACCAAATAAAGCGCAAAATAAAGCGCAAAGTGTACCACCTGAATCAGAAAACTTGTTCTATAATAAGTCTAAAGAGCCACACCACCTCCCGCTACGGCGGACAGCAAACACACAAATGAAGGCTGTCACCGTTAATACTCGTGCAGGGGACTGTAGCGTGGACGGGTGTCACATTCTTTGAACTAATATTATGTCACTGTGAGTGGGATCCCACTCACAGGCACTCTTAATCACACTAGAGAAAGGAAAAGATATGACATGATGAGCCATCAGAAAAAAGAGGTGATCTTAGCGATCCTGTCGCTCTTGCTCTTGTTCGTCGCAGGTGGACTTGCGCACTTAGGATGGCAGTTTGCACTGGGACAACTCTTAGGAATCGTCGCGCTCTTAATCGGTTTGGTGGCTGTTTTACTAGTGCCACGTCCGCGCCAACCCGAAGTGCTGGGCTATCAACCCAAACGCTGGACGCAAAACATACTCAAATGGGTCAGTGCGCCCCAAGTTGAAGCGGTGATCTTGCTCTGGTTTGGTATCTCCTTGATTGCGCAACCGCAATTTTCGAGTGCTTATCGCTTGAGTGACTCCTATTTGCTGACAGCCATCTTAGGTTGGGTCTTCCTCTTGCTGGCATGGCGTATGGCAGTGCAATTACCATCGCCTGTAGCCTATACGGTGATGACCAGCTATCGCTTGCTCTATACGCTGATTGTTTTATTCAGTGTGGCAACGAGTGATGGTCCCCTGATTATCTTGGGGGCGTATCTGGGTGGTATCTTGCAAGGCTTGCTGGCAATGGTGGTGCAATGGGAATTGCGCCAGATGGCACAACAGATGGTCGGGCTTCGCCACGAGATTCAGCACTTGCAAGAGACGGTATGAGGAGGTGAAGCACCATGTTCGAGCGTGTCGAAGATCTTTTGACCCTGATGCTGAGTGTGATTGCAGCGATGTCGGCTCTGGTCAGTGTCTTGGAAAAGCTCTTACAGCTCTGGCAAAAGGTCAATCAGGAAGAGAGTGAAGTCGCACAACAATTGGAGAAGGATATTGTGCGCTTACAAGCCGATTTGCAACAGCAACAAGCGCAAATCGAAGCGCTGCAATTCAAAAAAACAGTCCGATGAGCATGAAAGCGTTTTGGCAACTGCATCACGCTCTTCGGAATCGCCAACACAAGACGGGATTGTCTGGCAGGACAATCATCTTTCCGCTGTGCTATAGCAGTAAATATAGCACAGCTTCATTCAAAACACGACACAGACAGACAACTTGTTAATCCAGATAGTTTCTAAAAGGAAAATGACATGGCAACAACAAATTACAACGATGATGTCATCATCGAAGGCTCACAAGATGAGGTGCAACTCATTGTTAAAGGCAATAGTACTCAAACTGCTGCCTTACAAGAATGGCAAGATAGCAATGACAATGAAGTTGCCAAAATTACAACCGATGGTCGCTTTCAAAGTGGTGATATCGGTTTGAGTAGCGATGATGCTTTAATTGAAGCCCATCGCGATGAACCCTCACCACTACCCAAGCGTGGCATCCATTCACTGGGGCGTGTGGCTGGCATCCTGACAACAGCGATTGCTTGGTTGGTCGGTGAGTTGGAATTAATCGGAACCGCTACAATTTCAAGTTTGCACACGGCAATCCGCGGACGTTTAACCCATAGCAGCACCGGCGATTCATCTAATGCTGAAGTGCGAGCGGGTGATTTTGAAGCGATCAACACCGCCGATAATGCCAGCACGCCACTCGGTAAAGCGGTTGGTTTGCAAGGCACGGTCAGCAACCATCAGGATGCCGACCTCACACACGCGAGTGCCGTGGTGGCGCAAGTCCAGAATGCCCTCAATGCCGATATGGATACCGCAATTGCATTGGAAGTAGCAACACCGATCAACGATGGCACGATTAATACCCTCATCGGTTTGGATATCCCTGATATTGACCAAGGCACAAACAACTATGCTATTCGCACCGGTGTCGGCATCATCCATCTTGGCGATGTGGTCGATGTGGTTGAACAAGCTACTGACCCAGCCGATAAAGCAGGGGTGGTGCAGGTCTATGCTAAAGGTGATCGGCTTTACGCCAAAGCGCCTGATCCCGATAACACCGTCTATGA
>JBAUIA010000248.1:0-4948 GCA_049680565.1 Phototrophicaceae bacterium | reverse complement strand
GCGACATCTTGATTGAGCGTGCGAGCGCACGATGAGTCCATTCCTGTTTATCTTTGTCTTGCAAAAGCTCTCGTAGTTCTGCACGCTTCATGATCCATTTGATTTCACTCATGTTGGTCAACCGTTTGATTATCGTTTCATATAAACAAACACTACCAAAATAGATACTTGGATCGCAAATATTTTTATTATACGAGTGAAAATTTGTACCTATTCCATATAGTAGTAGGGTATTGGCCTGAGATAGAGTCTAGCAGATTATAGGATATTAATGTTTTAAATATGACCATTGCTGATGCTATAAACAGGATACGCTAAGTAAACTAAACGATTATGTAATGTCTAACCTACGATAAATCTCTCTTAACAATATTTGTTATATAATGTAGTTGCATATCTAACTTTTCTGTAAGAATATACTGTTATATTAAATGAGAGGAATTTATATATGCAGGGAAGACACATTATTTACGTTATGCTGTGCTTGCTTTTGCTCTTAGGTGCATTGCAGACATTCGCTCAAGAAGAAACAGAAACACCGCTACCCCCCCCTACTGAGCCTTTGGCAACCGTGCCAAGTACGACTTTCACGCCACTGCCTATCAACACGGCAAGTGCAACCATGACTGCAACAGCTACCGAAACCAGTAGTCAGACCAACACACTGACAGCAACGCACACCCTTGTTGCGCCAAGTGAAACCTTGACAACAACATTCACGCCTGTTGCCAGCACTGAAATACTTGTGGCGACGGATGTAACAACAACAATAGAAGAGGTGACAGAGACTGTCCAAGCTGAAAACAATGTTTTTCAAATTATCGGTGGTCCATCACTAAATCCAAATTTAGCCTTACTACAACAGGTAGATACCCCCAACACGTCCACAATTAATATCAATTTTGATGACCCGTTACCACCTGGCGTTTCATATACTATTTTTTCCGAGCTTAATAATGTGGAAAATCAGGTAAGTGCTTTTGATTGTGGATCGCTACTTCAAGGTGGCAACCAGTTTGGACTTGCGAATTCTGCTTGTAGTTATTTCTTAGCATCCGATAATTTAACAATTCCCACAACTTTATCTGTTCGTGTAAGGGTTGATTTGGGGGACGACTTTATTATCCCTAGTCGTCCAATTACTCCGTCAAGGTTACGTACCCTTTACAATCTGCCACGACCCGTAGCACAACATCTGTTTCAAATTAAAATGTTCGATGTAAATGACAATGAGATTTATCTATATAGATGTGAATTTAATGTCGCTTCTTCTAGCACTTGCGATACGGAAGAAGAGATATCATTACCAAATATACCAGTACGTACCATTGAATACATACACAGTACGATTGGTACAGTTGATCCAATAACTTATGACACATATTTGCTGGCACTTGATGATCTCAGTATTGAGGTTGTTGACAATCCAATTAGTTGCATAGCAAGTAGCTTTGCCCAAATACAGGGTAGCGCACCACAATCCAGTGATGGCGATGATAGTTGCCCTAATCCCGATATTGAGCAGGAATTAGAAGAGTATGGGATTTTGACTGAAGGCAACTGGTCACTCTTAGAGTTAGATGAAATGTTGCAAGGTATTGAGAAAGTTGCATTAGCTTTCCAAGAATTTTCTACACAACCGTATTCTAGTCCGCAAGAAGCATTCAAGGAAATCATGCTTTTTGAGACAACAACACAACATATAGTAATGGTTAAACTTTCTCCACCAAATGATGATGAATTTTGTACCACTAATACAGTTCCTAGTGGTATGCAACGAGCTTCTATTACTTGTGGAGGTGGTAATCTATTCACGGAATTTACAATGGTACATGAGCTAGGTCATGTATTTTTGAACCAAACGGTTGACGCTATACCCGTAAATGTATCAGTAATGCCGTGTCAAAGTACAACAACAAATGAAGTTGGTTTTATTTTCTGTATAGAAACACCAAGAAATGACACTAGGGGTAGTGCTTTAAGAGGCATTCCAGTAAACACATTTGTATTCGGATTTATCAGTCGTATTAGAAATGCTGATCAAATTACAGAGCTAGTAGATCGTTTTGATTCTTCTGGAGTATACAACGTTTCTGCGAATGAGTTTTCCTATTCTTGTTCAGATGGTGCGATGTTAGATTCAAATACAGGCTTATGCACCAACAATATACCTCCAACCACAATTGTTAGTGATTGGGAAAGAGGTGAAAGAGGTTGGGATGGAGTTCAGTTAGAAGGATTTGGCGCATGTGCTAATGCCAGTAATGATTATACGACATCAAATTTTCAGCAAAATCCTTGTACAATCATAGATTGGATTTTACAGGCTAGTTCCTCAGTTGATGCAGCCACACTATCTGAAATTAAAGTGGTAGAGCAAGAAGAGACTGGTGCTGATATGTTTTTAAACTGGATTTACCGAAGTGTCGATTTATCTTCTGATGCCTTTAGTGATAATGAAGGTCAAGACATAGATATATACCTAAATTCTGAAGGTCCAGGAGATGATCGGTTTTTTTGGATGGAGGATGTCTTAAATGAATTTTTCTCATACTATCAATGGTAAAGGAGCATAATCATGCGATATATATCGTATCTAACCATAATCATAATTTTTAGCATTTCGATAAATACTTTCGCCCAAACATCTACAAGTATATCTCGCATTGAGATTAGTCCAGATGGACAATTTGTAGCCGGAAGTGGAAATAAAAGTGTTCGGGTATGGGATTTGACTACTAACACAGAGATATTAAACTTTGATAATATGTATTCAACCTATGTTCGTGATATATCTTGGAGTCCAGATAGTACAAAGTTAGCAACAGTATCAGACGATCAAGTAGCCAGAATATGGCAGATCGTAGACTCGGGTTCAATAAATGGAACTTTAATTGTTGAATTAGATATTCCTCTTACTCAGTTAGGATTAATTGAAAGTCTTGATTGGAGTCCTGATGGACAGTATATTGCTATAGGTGGTAGTGGTGGACAATCTATTCAAATATGGGATGCAAATACCTATCAACTTACTAACATATTATCAGGTAGTCCATATGTATCTGAATTGGAATGGAAACCAGACATAACACATCTGTCACTAGCAGGAGCTTATTTTTATGAAGGACAAGCAATTTACTATGACACCATATCGTCTGAATTAAGTTCAATATGTAATATCTGTGTAATCAACGATGATGGTTTTCAAACCATTGCATGGAATCATACAGGAACTAAATTAGCATTAGGTACAACTGATGGGATGATTCATATAATTGATATGCCATCTGGTAATACTCTATTGTCTATTGCAACAGGCAGTTTTGTAAACGATCTTGCATGGAGTCCTAATGATAATGTAATTGTTAGTTCTTCCCTAGAAAATACATCATATAATCTAAATCTTTGGGATACACTAAGTGGTGAATTTATATCTACTTTGGATGTTACAGGAAATATTCCTATGGTAGATTTTCATCCCATGACTAACGAAATTATCTACTATGATAGTATAAATGATGTCATATTAAGTGAAGATGTAAATATATTAATACCTACTCCCACACCAACCCACCCACCAACATCAGGTGATTTCACCGTCACAGCACGGATAGATGGACAAGACGATAATCAACAATCTATCTTCGCGTATACCTTGACCAATACAAGTAGTACACCACAATCAAATCTGTATATGCGCCTTTTCTTCACAGTCGATAATGAACGTTCTGCGGATGATTATATCTTACAAAGCTACTATGACTCATCGAATGCACTGATTATAAGCGGTCCCTTCCAGTGGGATGCGACTAATCATTATTTCATCTTGAGTTATGGTTCATCTACACTCGCACCGAATGCAAGTTATCAATTTCAAGGGGTCTTACGCTTAGCTGATTTCAGCAATAATCACAGCGCAAGCAACGATTGGTGGCATACAGGTATCCTCAGTTTCCAAGATAGCCTGACTGATTATCTGCCTGTTTATGTTAGTGGTGTCCTCAATACAGGACTTGTGCCAAGTGGCGCACCACAGCCAACGAATACACCTGCACCAACAACAACTGTAGCCGCACCTACAAGCACACCAAGTGGTACAGCAGTTATACAGGTTGAAAGCCGGATTGATGGCAATGATGATACTCAGCAAGCAGGTTTCCGCTATCGTCTAAGTAATACTAGCACGCAAGCGCAGGGTAATCTCAGCACCCGTATCTATTTCACATTAGATGGTAGTCAAGTAGCAAGTGATTATGTGCTGGAAAAATACTTTGACCAATCGGGTGTCGCAACGATTTCGGGTCCGATACTAGCGAATGGCAATACCTACTATTTCCAAGTGACCTATGGCGGAACTAGCTTACAACCGAATAGTGCATGGGAATTTCAAGGTGCGTTGCATCTAGTGAATTATGCGTCTAATTTCAGTAGTAGCAATGACTGGTGGCGTACAGGTGTCATCAATATCTATACCGATACCGATTACTTACCGACCTATATCAATGGGGTCATCGAAGTGGGGCAAGAACCGTAAAGCCCAAGTAGTCCTATACTGTGAAACGAGTTTGCTGAAAAAGTAAGCTCGTTTTTTATTTGTGATTACCAAAACATAATAAAATGAACTACTTTTGTAAAATCATCAAAGTTGACTAGATTCTTATTCTCTAAAATCGCCTCAAATACCTCTAAATAGCCACTTTTTGCCCACAATCTGACTTTTCAACGCTATCAACACTCCTAAATTCAAAACACTTATGAGCATATAACAACCACGCCGATGTACTTGCTACGTTTCTACAGCCAATGTTCCTAAATCATACATTTCTGGTGGGCGCTAGACATCATCGGAAGCCAGATGATGATACTTGGTCGAGCCCGTGGCAATGCGTTTATAGCCATACGCGATCTAGGCTACGATAGCGACGATAGCACGCAAGAGAAGCGTGAG
>JBAUIA010000247.1:0-7470 GCA_049680565.1 Phototrophicaceae bacterium | reverse complement strand
ATTCGTGGTCGTTTCTATATGCTGCATCTGCTACTCATTACAATGGATGAGCGTGATGAGTTATTGTTACCCGAGGGTATTGGCGCGGTGATGCAAAATAGCGAACCCAATGACTGGCTACCCTTTTTATCGGATGATCTCATCCGTGATTGGCGCGATTTCCTTGCACAGCAAATCGATGAACACGATAGCCAAACGTTACGTATCTTTGGCGGACGCATCAAGACATCGGCGGATGATGTTCGGGCATTGCTCGATGATGAAGAGTATATGACATCTAAATTATGGAATCATGTCTCGCATGAGACACTCGCGGAGGTTGAGCGCGATTTATATCAATTTGCGCGTGAACAATTAGTGGTTTATTGGGAAGAAACGCAGCAATAAAAAAAGCCTCTATTCAGAGGCTTTTTCATTTGCAGAACTAACGGTATTTATGATAAGTAGTTACGACCAAATACGAGACCGAGAACTACAACGATTAAACCGATGAAGAAGAACAGTTGTGCGCCTGATGCTGCTAAACCTGCTAATCCACCAAAACCGAAAAGTGCTGCGATAAGTGCGATTACGAGAAAGATCATTGCATAACGAAACATATTGTTTATCCCTTTTGTTTAATTAACTTATGCCTCTATTATCGCAACCCTGTGTAAGATTTATATATGTATGAAATTAGGGTAAAATGATGCCTCATGGGAGCGTGTTAACACAAATCTGATACGGGTCTCATTTTTCATGGGGGGTTGTCACCGTGATGAGGATGAGTACAACAAAAGCGGGCAAAATATCTGCCCCTAAAAATAGATAACGTATTAAGGGAACAAAGCCAATTAAAACGAGTGTTGTGATTAAAGCTGGGTGTTGGCTGCGCCGTAAGAGAAGCGGAACGCTAATCGCAAATAGTAAGACAAGGTGATGCCATCCAACATAAGCATTGAGTAGTAAGCCAGCAATCGTCATCAGCATAATGCGGTCTGCATGATTTTCATTCTTACGCCATAGGTAAACAATCCAAGCTAAAACAAGTAACCCAATTGATACCGTTATCCATTGGCTAGCACCATAATAATCTGTGAAACCAAAAATGGTGACATCCCATAATGCCCGTTCTGAATAACCTAAACGTGTTTGCATGACGGTGATAAATTCAAGCAAAAGGTTAAAATCAAGCAGCAAGCTCATTGCGCCTACACATAACGGAATGATTAACATTTTCCACCATTGCTTAATCGGCACCAGCCAAAATATATAGACTGCTATCCATAAGCCACTTGGTGGTTTTAAGCTGAGTAAGACCAGCGCAAGACCTGCATACCATACATAATTGGAGGTTTTACGAGCAACAGATAGCGTTAGTAAAATCCCTGAAAATGTTAAAATGACATCTACTTGAGCGAGCCAAATTTGATTTAACACATATAAATTCAGTGGTGATAATAAGATTAAGGCAATTAAGGTTTGCTTGCGCGTATCCGTTAACCATAAGACCGTTATATAAAGCAACATCAATGTCGAAAATTCAATAATTAATGCACTCGGTATATATCCAATCCATTCAAATGGCGCAAATAATAAAAAGAACCAAGGTGGATTGAAAATACCATCAATAGCATAAGGACTTAATCCTGATGTGTAATTTTCTAGCGCAGGAAAGAAAAACCAAAACCAATCACTATGTACCAACAAACCAGCACCTGCTAAGGCAGTCATCCAAATAATGGGTAAAATGACAAGAATGAGTGTATAGAGTGTCATTTTGAATTTTGATGGCATCTGTGCAGTAAATGATGACATAATTAAACCTTTTACGAGCGAATGAGTATACAAATACTATACGTGATTATTGAGCAAGTGGCACTATGCCAAGACATTAAGTATTGTCTTTAGTGATCGTGAAATCAATAGAACAAGTTACAATCACACAATCAAAGACAAACTTTCTTAGTTGATACTTTGGGCTATAATCAAGGTATAAATTGAAAACTAACTTATTGGTAAATCGTATGACCTTCTGGACAGCCCAAGAACGACGCGCGATGCGTGCTATTTGTGATACATTGGTTGCACCACAATCTATTACTCAAGATAATACTAAGCTAGACCAGTGGTCAGCAGACGATAGCCATTTGGTAGAGCGCCTCGAAGAAGCCTACGAAGCCATCACAAATAAAGCCGAACAACGCGATCTAAAATTACTACTTGCTAGTTTTGAGCGTCGTCTTTTTAATGGCTTGCTGGCAGGTATTTGGAAGCCATTTAGTGCTATGAACCTGAGCGAGCGCGAGCAAATCCTAGATAGTTGGGCATTGAGCCGTTTTGAATTAAGACGGAAAGCCTTTCAAGGGATCAAGCGTTTAGCGCTGTTCCTCGCTTACAGCAATCAACCTGATCGTGATAAGCATCCTGCATGGGATAGCTTCAATTATGGGGGTCCTCCGGGCGGTGGCGATACTGCGCCAAGCATTGAACCCTTACAAATTACAGATAACCAGACACTCACTTGTGATGTATTGGTGATTGGTAGTGGCGCTGGTGGTGGTGTGGTTGCAGGTGAACTCAGTGCCGCAGGTTATGATGTAATTGTGGTGGAAAAAGGGTCGTATTATTCAGAAAAAGACTTCACAGGAAATGAACTTCAAGCCACAGAGACCATGTTCGAGAAGCATGGCTCACTGACAACTGAGGATACCGCGATGGTAATCCTCGCTGGAACGACACTTGGGGGCGGAACAACGGTCAATTGGAGTGCTTCATTTCGCACACCTGATTATGTCTTGAGCGAATGGGCGAATCATTATGGATTAGCCGATGCGACGACGGATATTTGGCAACAAAGTCTTGATGCTGTCCATGAACGCAGCCATGTCAATTCTGATGAAAGCGCTGCAAATCCCAATAATAGTATGCTCGAACGTGGTTTGAAAAAACTGGGTTATCATGTTGATACAATTCCGCGCAATGTTAAAGGGTGTGAGGATTGTGGTTTCTGTAATTACGGTTGTTCATTTGGGGCAAAGCAAAGTACCGTCAAAACATATCTCACAGATGCGTACCAACGTGGCACGCGGATTGTGGTTGATGCAAATGTACGCCGTGTGATGCACGAAAATGGCACAGTCAAAGGCGCAACCCTTGAAGTTACACATGCGGATGGCACAATCCATTTAGTGACCGTGCGTGCTAAAATTGTTGTGGTCAGTGCCGGTACATTGCATACCCCTGCTATCTTGATGCGTTCGGGCTTAGATAATCCCAATATTGGACAACATCTTCATCTACATCCAACCAGTTTGATTTTTAGCTTATTTGATGAGGAAATTTTACCTTGGCGTGGTGTGCCATTATCACGGGTGAGCAAAGAATTTAGTAATTTAGATGGCAATGGCTATGGGGTTACGTTAGAAGTTGCGCCCGGTCATCCCGGATTAACAGCTTCAACCCTACCTTGGCGCAATGCGACAATGCACAAAGAAATGCTGGGTAGTATGAATAAAATGGCAAATCTGATTGCAATTGTGCGTGATTATCATGGTGGGTCAATTCGATTAGATCGTTTTGGTGAACCAATTATTGATTACAAATTGAATGATTACGATAAGCGCCACTTACAGCGTGGTATCCTCGAAGCTGCGAAAGTACATTTTGCAGCAGGCGCAACAAAAATCTATGCGCCACATGCCGCTACTTATGTTTTTGAGAACGATGGCGATGAATCGCGCTTTGTACGCTGGTTACGGCAGGTCGAAGATGCAGGGCTTGAACCCAATGCCTTTCCGCTATTCAGCGCTCATCAGATGTCTACTGCACGGATGGCAGGTAGTCCGCAACAAGGCGTTTGTAAGCCAACAGGCGAAACATGGGAAATCAATAATTTATTCGTTGCCGATGGGAGTTCAATGCCCACTGCAACAGGCGTTAATCCGATGATGAGCATTATGGGTACAGCGCATTACATTGCACAACATATCAAAGCTGCTTTAGCATAAATTGACTTGTAAAATCTCGAACATATCGAAGGATATGCGTGACGTTTCTATAGTCTAACGTCAGTTTTGCATAACACAGAGTTTGAAATTATGTAATCTCGTAGCGTTATTTGAACAGAAAGTTCTTAGTTTTTAGTCTTTAGTGAACCGCTAAAAACTAAGGACTAAAAACTCACTATTTTAGCTTATATGGCTCAAAAATATGCTTATTCTCTTAAACAAAATTCACGTTAGTCTATAAAGGAATTCTTGTGAAGATTGATCTAACAGATAAAGTTGCCCTCGTAACGGGGTCAGCACGGCGCGTTGGTAAAGCAATTGCTATTGGTCTTGCAGATGCAGGCGCAAATTTAGTGATTCATTATCATGGCTCAGATACTGAGGCAGTGCGCGATACGGTACAAGATATTAAATCGCGCGGTGTGAATGCCATCTCAGTACAATGTGATGTCGGTGACCCTCAGCAAATTCCTGATTTGATGGGGCGCATCAAAGACCATTACGGCAAACTCGATATTTTGGTGAATAGCGCTTCGGTTTTCCCAACACGTAATTTTATGGATATTACGGTAGACGAGTGGGATTTAGCAATGAATGTTAATTTGCGTGCGCCATTTTTGCTGACACAAGAGGCTGCGCGGATGATGAATGATAATTATCCGCGTGGTGGCGCAATTGTTAATATTTGCGATCAAGGCGCGATAGCTCCTTGGCCCAAACGTCCGCATCATGGCATTAGCAAGCATGGCTTATGGATGTTAACTCAAGTGAGTGCGATTGCACTTGCGCCTGATATTCGGGTTAATGCGGTTGTCCCGGGTCCTGTGCTTAAAGCAAAAATGACGGATGCAGAATGGCAAAAACTGGGTGAAGACTTACCACTGCGTAAAACGGGCAATCCGCAAGATGTTGCACGCGCAGTGGTTTATCTCGCCAGTGAAGGTTTTATAACAGGTACAAAAATTGAGGTTAATGGTGGTGAGCATTTACTCTATCCGACCCATGAAAGCGATTATGACGGATAAAAGGGATAAATATGAAACAAATCTAATAATCCTTACGTATAATAAGGTATAACTAACAAACAAGGGGAATCACTATGCGTAATTTTATTATCCGAGTCATCATCAATGCAATTGCCATTGCTGTGGCTGCCTATTTGCTACCGAGTATCCAAGTCAATAATGCTATTGTACCGTTACTGATTGTTGGTGCGATTATCACATTGGCAAATGCTGTCGTAAAGCCGATTTTGACGCTCTTAACATGCCCTGCTGTGATCTTGACATTGGGCTTATTTATCTTTGTTATCAACGGATTGGTCTTGTTGGTCGCATCGAATGTTGCAGGGAATGCACTCGTTATTGATGGGTTCTGGGCTGCATTTTGGGGCGGTATTATCATGGCAATCGTCAATATGTTCCTCGAAGGCATATTCGGCGTTCGTGAAGATGATAAAAAAGGTAAAACAAAACGCGATTAATGCCACACAATGGCATTATACAAACTATCAGAATACCCAAGGCGCTCTAAGGAGCGTCTTTTTTTGCATAATTTTCTGAGATACGCTATAGTGGAATAAGAACATAAATTCTATTCAGGAGATCGTGATATGTCGAGTTTAAAAATACAAGCAAATGATGGTGATGTGCTTGCTTATCTCAATACGATTGAACATGAGCGCAAACGTGAGGACGCATTTACAGTTTTACGAATGATGGAAGAGATCACAGGCGAGAAGGCTACGATGTGGGGCGATAGTATTGTTGGCTTCGGGATGTATCAGTATACTTATGAAAGTGGTCGCACTGGCGAATGGTTTTTAACCGGCTTTGCACCACGCAAGCAAAATTTAACCCTCTATATTATAAGTGGTTTTGATGAATTTGACGCATTGCGTGAGCAACTTGGTAAGCATAAAGTGGGTAGCTCTTGCTTATATATCAATAAATTAGCTGATGTGGATATGGATACATTACGCGATTTAGTAACACAATCAGTTGCACACATGAAGAAAACGAACCCATAGGATGATGCAGCAATGATAAAAGCGATGATACGATGGCAGCTTATTTTAACCATAATCAGTCTGTTAATTGTTATTATCGCTATGGCTATTAGTCCGTTTCTGCCAACAAAAATCGGGGTTTTAGAAGGATTTGGATTAGAAGGATTTGGCAATGATGGCAATGCGACCTTTGGCAACCTATATCTTGACCTCGATACAGGTTTGATTGCCCAAGAAAATACCGATATTAATATGCCAACATTTAACTTGCCCTACAATCAAATGCTAACATCTATTGGTACGGATACAGACCGTACTTATTATTTCACGCGCTCTGATGACGCAACTTTACGCTTTATCCGCCATGATGATGAGCCAATAACAATCCGTGAGTACGATGCAATTAATCCAATCGGTTTATACTGGGAAACACGCTACGAAACACTTCTTTTGGTTGATAGCAGTCCTGAACGGGGTACATTGCTCTATTCACTCGATATTGCGACAGGTGATTTGACAGAATTACTCGCTATCGTTGACCTCAATACGGGTTTTGTGCGTCCATCGCCTGATGAACGCTATTTACTACTCCGCGAAGCACAAGAAAATACCTATCGTTCAGTGGTCGCGCCAAAACCGATCATCATCTTTGATACACAGACGAATACAATCTCAGAACTTGGCTCGCCAGATTTTGCATATTGGTCACCTGATAGTACCCAACTTGCGATTGGCTACGCATCCGATACACGGTTTTATCTGGATGTGAGTATTTATGATCTTGCGACAGGTGAAACACAAAATTTAGGATTGCAAACATCCCATCTTGATACGCCTTTCTTTGCCGATTTACAAGGTAACGGCGTATTGTGGTCGCCTGATAGCCAAGCATTAGCGATCATCAACCAATACGAAGAGACCTTATATTTTGTCTCATTAGTGGATGAACACGTTGATACTATTAGCGATAGTAATCTTAAACCCTTGAGTTGGTCGCCTAATGGCACTTATTTGCTGACAACAGGCTATTATGAAGACCAAATAATTGGGGCATATGTTGTCGATTTTGAAACCTTGGCTGTTAATCGTATCCAGACTGTGGGACGGGTTGAGCCTTGGAATTCACGCTTGTTATGGTCACCAAACGGGCGCTATGTTGGCTTAATTCGATCAGGCACAAGCCCTGACTCGGATATATTAATCATAATATATGATGCTACAGGGCAAATTGTCCGTCAGTCAACACCATTTGCTATAGAAAATGGGATTAACGTATATTACAGCACAATCAATTGGGCTGATGAGCGATAGTATCTATTGCACTTGTATCGTTACACGCTTAATTGCTTGTAAGCAGAGATCAATATCAGCTTGGGTGGTTTTCCATGAGGAAACACTAATCCGCATCCCGACACGCCCTTTCCAAACAGAAGCACCTGCCCAGAGTGTGCCATCACGCTGAATCGCATCAAT
>JBAUIA010000246.1:0-7057 GCA_049680565.1 Phototrophicaceae bacterium | reverse complement strand
GCGATGTAGATGCAAACCAAGATATTGTAGAATGAGATCGTAATGATTCGCTACAGCGCATATCCATTAAGTTAAGGCATTATCTTTGGAAAATCATCTTTTATCTTGTTGCCTGATGCTAAAGCGGTCTAGCTACAGAATATCGGAAGCTAAAGATCACTGGGCAATTATCGTATAAGCGTGTTTTCAAAAGTTGACTTGAGTCAACGCATATTAAGAGTCACAGACGGTATGTTAAGCAATATTCGTGTTAAGTAAATTGTTTTATGATTTGAGGTTATTGGATGCCACAACCCTTAATTCATCTCGGTGGAGATGCCAACTTACCAGCCATGACACTCGCACCTGCTAATGGTTTCGTGCCAGAACTGTATGTGCCAATTTTAGAACCATTCATGAACGATTATCATGTTATCTCAACACCTCCGCGTGCTTTGTGGGGCGATGGTGCGCCTCCAGAAATCACCAGTGACTATACATGGCGCAATATTGCGGAGGATATGCTCACGGCGTATCAACAATTTGGTTTGCATGATGTTGTCGCTATTGGGCATAGTATCGGTGCAGTGACGACCTTGCTAGCAGCGATTCAGCAACCTGATTTATTCAAAGCGATCATTTTGCTTGACCCAGTTGTGATCCCTAAAGTTGCTTGTGATTGGATGCGTGAACAACGTCAAAAAGGCGAAATTCTTAACCCCAAGATGGTTGCAGGCGCACTCCGACGGCGCAATAAGTTCCAGAGCATTGATGTTGCCTTCGAGCATTTTCATGGCAAGTCTATTTTTGCGGATTGGTCAGATGAGATGCTACGCTTGTACGTCACACATGGCACAATCCCTTGCGAGGATAATCTACGCTGCTTGAAGTGGTCACCGCAATGGGAAGCCTTCTACTTCGGAACATATTTTGCTGATATTTGGGATTATCTGCCTAAGCTCAATGATCTAACACTACCGATTTTATTTGTATCAGGTGGCACAAGCGATACCTTCGTTGCAAGCACTGTACAAGACGTTGCCGAACTTATCCCACAAGCAACTTACGAATCCGTTGCAGGACATGGTCATTTATTCCCGCAATCCGCACCCGATGCCACCCATGCAATTATCAATGATTGGCTTACAACACATATTTCATAGCATATATGAATTTTTCGTAAGGGGTATAGCCAACCCCATCACTAAAGATGCTTAAACATCTTGCCGTGTTGTCCCCTCGACTTCTAAAGTGAAATCCATGCCGAAGGCTTGTACAGGACTTAACGCCCCAATGGGATCACGTTCTGCGAGGCGTTCCACTGCTAAAACGCCTACTTTTGCAGTGTATTCATACGGTTCAAGTGTGGTCAGCCATGCACTCGCAGATTGTCCTGCGGCATTAGTAGCCCGCGCCCAAATATATGATGCACCACTGTGGCGTGCCACTTCATCAGGTCCTTCAATGAAGCGTTCCGCGATATTTTTTGCAAAGTGACGAATCGCAGCCACTTTCATAATTTGTGCTGTGATAGGGTAGGTAATCCGCCCAATTTTTGCAATTGTTGGTGGAATTGAAACATAACTTGTGATATTTGGAATCCCTGTTGTGCGATATGATACTGATAAATCACCCCAAGGAAAACTCGCGCCATAACGTGTTTTACCATTCGGTAATTCCAAGGTGATTGAATCTTTTGCAAAGCTAGTATTGATGAGTTTTCCATCGCGCCGTGTTTGGACACCACTCGCTGCCGAATCAATCGCCGTTTTGGTTGTCCCAATGCTGATATTATCCAGCCCAAAAATCCCTGTTTCGAGGTGGGTTGCGCCCACAATTTTTTGGGCGACATACGCAGCAATTGAATCAGATGGCACAACATCAAAGCCTGCACCACTCACTAAGGCAATCCCAACCTTACGGGCTGCATCGTCGTAGCTAAATGTGCGCTCAAATACCTCAATTTCGCCTGTGATGTCAATGTAATGGGTGTTGGTTGCAAGGCACGCACGAATCATCGGCTCACTGGTATAGATGAAAGGTCCTGCTGCATGATACACAATATCGACATCAGCAATCGCTTCTGCAATCGTATTTTCATCATCGAGATGGAAAGCTGCATAATCAAGATCATAGTCTTCTGCTAACACATCTAATTTTTCAGGATTGCGCCCTGCTAAGAGTGGTCGGTGTCCGCGCCGAACAGCCTCCTCCACAACCAGTTTACCAGTATAGCCTGTCGCCCCATAAATCATCCACTTCATCGTTGTACTACCCTCTGATAGGTCGTCATTATATCGCTGTAGTATACCATCCAATCTTGCAACACTATACGTACATAAAGCACATTATCAGGCTGATCTGTGCTATATTGCTTAAAATATTGTCAGATTCATGCCAATAATAAAGAATGTGTTTAAATTATGCCAAGTATTAAGGCTTTATCACGAAACCTACTTTATACTGTGATTATCAGTATCAAGGAAACATTAGGGTAACGAATCATATGTCAGTCATCACGCATGTTGCACTCGATAACAATAGCCATGAATTAGTGTTTGCAGAAGCAAGCCGTAACGCCATTGACCAATTTTTAGGCATGTTGGTCGAATTTTTTGAAGCATCCAATGGTGAAGCCTTCTACATTGTGCTGGATATGCGTCATTCGGGGATGTTACCCTTGCGCTATTTGACCAAATCGCTGCGCCGTGTATTAGAACGGTATCCTGACCATACCCGTGCAAGCATCGCTATTGTGCTAGAAGACCCACAACTGTTGGATGTGACCCGTGCCTTATTACGTACCATCATGCACCGCGAGGTCGTACAATATTTTACGCAAATTGATAAAGCGCATCTTTGGCTCAAAATCGTCAAAAATAAACGCCGTTAAGATTTAACGGTTTCAATTTTCCCCTGTTACGATGTCCCACAATCCGTTAATCTGCTGTGCCTAAATACTCAGATAATCGCTTACACCTTGCGTAGCTTTGATGGATACCTTATGACACAGCGCCGTGACCTCATATTGCTTATTTTATTTCTACTGCTTGGAACAGCCTTACGTTTCTATGGCTTGTCAGAGATGCAAACCATCCTCCATAGTGACGAAGCCTACTATGGCTTAGATGCGCTTTCACTTGTAGAAAATCCACGCTTACAAGCCTATTTTCCTGCTAATACAGGGCGCGAAGGTCTTTGGATGAATTTGCTTGCGCCGATGGTGGCACGCTTAGGCGCAACACCCTTGGCACTCCGTATCACATCGGCATTAGTCGGTATCACAACATTAGCAGCTATGTATTGGCTAGCGCGTGAAGTGTATGGCAAAGGCGCAATCTGGAGTGTCGGCGCATTAGCGGTGCTGTATTGGCATGTGCATCTATCGCACATTGGCTTCCGTGTGATTACGATGATGCTTTTTGGGGCATTAGGCTTTGCTACTTTGTTACGCGCACGACGTATCAGGCGTGGATGGTGGCTTGCAGGGATTTTAATCGGACTAACACTTTATACTTATATTGCAGCCCGAGTCTATGTCGGATACGCGGGCTTATGGTTGCTCTGGTGGGCATTCCGCGATAAGCAACAACGGCGCGGCATTGCTTTGACAATTCTTATTATCGGCATAATGGCAATTCCATTACTAATTGCGCTCGCATCGCCAAGTGACACAGTTGCTTCGTTAGATCGTGCTGCTGCCTCTGATTTGGGACAAGTATGGGATAACCTCGCCAATTGGGCAAATGCTTGGCTCGGACAAGGCGATGAAAACGCGACTCATAATTTACCGAATCGCCCTGTATTGGATAGTGCCTTAGCGATACTGGCTCTATGTGGATTTGTTGGTGCGTGGCAAGCTATCCGCGAAAAATGGATGATTATTTGGTGGCTAGGGTTGGTGTTTGTATCGCTGTTGCCGACGATTCTCAGCATCAATACACCGCATTTTCTGCGTGGCGCAGGCTTGATTATTCCCCTAGTGTTATTGCTTGGTGCAGGAGGCATTCTGTTATCACGCTGGCGCTATACTTGGTTGTTACCATTCCTATTGATTAGTTGGTCAGGCTGGCAAACCTATACTGATTTTGGTATGTGGCTCGCTACTGAAACCGATGACTTTGGTATCAGCTATGATTACCGCATTAATGAAGCGATGTTTATCTTAGACGCTGAAACACCACCAGAGCAAGCGATTATCATGCCAACCGATGATGGCTTTCGTGCAACCGCAACCTATCTCGCAGCAGGGATGCAACGCGACCTGACATTTTATCGTTGGACAAGCAATGATTGCTATTTATCACCACGCGCCCCCTATACAGTGCTTGATTTACCAATTGTCCTCAATAGTTTTGCTGCGCGTGTGTTGCCGTATGTCGATGATTTACAAGCCATTTATGCTCATCCTGATAATGACTATAATATTTTCACAGTAACACCCTCAGATGTTTTGAGTGCATCATGGAATGCTCCTCAATACGGTGAAGCCCTATCCGCACAAGTGATTGCACCGACCCTAAGCACAGTCACAGCAGGGGATAATCTTATTGTTCATTGGGCGATGCGTTTTACAGCAGAATTGCCACGTAATGATTATCGTGTGCTATTGCATCTACAAGGTGATCCGACTCCCTATGATGGTGGCATACTCTATAGTACAGGCGATGAACCCTTGTGCGAACTCGCGTACACCCCTCAAGCCCTACAAGATGTCACGATTATTCAACAATTGATACTCCCTATCCCAGCCGATTTAGAAGCAGGTGAGTATCATCTAGCAATGGGCTTTTACACGCCCGATGACTTCACACGCCTACCTGTCTCGCCATCTGAAAATCCTCATGATTATGTCAACGCATGGCAACTTGAGGTCACTGAGTAATCTCTAATACAAATCATGCTAAAATAAGATTATGTTGCAATACTAAAGGAGATAATTTTTATGGCGAGTAAAGTACAAGGCATTTCTAAAATTACAGTGAAGGGTTTCAAGTCGCTATATGATGAAACTTCAATTGATATTCGCCCATTAACGATTTTAGCAGGTGCAAATAGCTCTGGAAAATCGAGTATTATGCAACCATTACTCTTGATGAAGCAAACCCTTGAATCAACCTATACACCAAAAGTTTTTTTACTTAATGGTCCCAATGTGCGCTATACCGACCCTCGCCAATTTTTCCATATCGATGCGCCTGATTCTGAATTAGAAATTTTAATAGAGGTTAATGATCTTGGAAGTTTAAATTCAAGTTATGCCCTAAAAGGAAGGGATTCTATACAGATCGACAAAACAATTTATCAATCTTCTTTAAGCCTTAATAACCTAAAACTAAAATCTATTCATTTGGCACAAGATATGAGTCATGAAGATTTGTATGAACAACTGCCGATTGAGTTTCATTCATTGAAAGAGTCTCTCGAAAATATGACTGGCTTAGGGAAAATACACTATAAAGTTGGACAGCATTCATGTTTTTTGAATTTAGAGATGGCTTATGAAAGTGGTATGCTGGCAATAGAGGGTGACCCTATATTTTCAGTATTTCCTCTTGCTACTTTTAGTTATGTAATTCAAGATATTATTCATGTTTCAGGATTACGAGACAATCCTGAACGTAGTTATCCGATTGCTCAAATTGAAGGCAATTTTAAAGGCACTTTTGATAAATATTTTGCGAGTGTTATTTCTGATTGGGGTCAAACTAATGAGGAACATAAGCAATTTATCTTGAAACTTGTTGATAACTTGACAGACTTAACATTAGCTAGCGGGTTGTCCACATCAACACTTAATAACCAAATTTCTATTGAAATTCCACATCTTTACTCAGGAGATAGTATCAACATAGCTGATGTGGGTCTTGGAGTGTCTCAAGCGTTACCTGTTTTGGTTGCCTTGTTAGTTGCCAAAGAAGGGCAACTGGTCTATCTCGAACAACCCGAGTTACATTTACATCCTCGCGCACAAGTTGCGCTTGCAAAAATCTTAGCGGATGCTGCTAAAAGAGGGGTGCGGGTTGTCGTCGAAACGCATAGTTCACTCTTACTAATAGGTATCCAAACCCTGATTGCAGAAGGCAAACTCAAGCCAGAAGATACAATCTTGCATTGGTTCACACGCGGAGACGATGGTAAAACCACAGTTGATAGTCAAGTCCCTGATGAAAATGGCGTTTTTGGAGAAACTCCCGAAGATTTTGGTGATGTTGAATTATCGGCGCAAAATGCCTATATAACTGCCGTTGAGGAACGCATGTTTGGACAAGTGGAATGACGGTTAAAAATCCAAAGTGTTTAGTTGTGGATGCGTCAGTTTTACGTGCAGCCAAAAAAGCGAATGCTATCCATCCTGTACCAATTATGTGTCGTGATTTTCTGGATGAGATATTCAAATCAGGGCATAAGGTCATCATGACACCTGAGATTAAAGTAGAATGGGATAAGCATATTCGTTCAAACTTTGCCAAAGATTGGTATTTCAATATGCTCAAAAGAGGGCGTTTGCTTGTTGTACAGAAAAATGTCATTGATGATAATCTTAGGCAGTTGATACTTGACATCACTGCACCAGACGTTATAAATGCTGTTACAAAAGATATGCGCTTGATTGAAGCTGCATTGCAAGCTGATGAAATTATATCCTCATTGGATGATAAAATGAGAGGGCATTTTAAGCGTGCTGCTCTCAAAATTGATGAAATACAATCTGTTGTATGGATCAATCCTATCAATGCTGATGAAGATTGTATTATTTGGCTTCGTCAAAGTTGCCCACCTGATGATTTTCGATTACTTAGCTATCAAGATTAACCTGTCCTTGCAATCTCCAAATTCTTATTGCCGATGGGCGCATTGCCAATGCCGGGCCAGACGCGAATCACACCGAAAATTGAGCGAATGAAAATCCATAAAACAGTTGCGACCCACACATACGTAAAAGCGTCGTCGGCGGTGATATTGATGCTACCGAGTACCAATGCAGCAATGACTGTCGCTGTAATCATACCGTTTCGCATATAGCGATAATCACCCGTTCCCCAATGGATGCCATCAGTCACAAAAGCGATTGCGC
>JBAUIA010000245.1:0-5920 GCA_049680565.1 Phototrophicaceae bacterium | reverse complement strand
CTGATTTTTACCCTCCCTCAAATCCAAATCTAAATTGTACGAGTTAACTAATACTATTGGGTCAATGTCACTTCAGAATGGCAGAGGGACGGATTCCCTGTTTACGCGGCTGTGTCTCCGTCATTTTGAGTTTCGTTGTAGTTTTCGCCCTAAGCTGTGCTTGCATCTTCACCTTGCAAGCCACCTTCGTTTCGGCATTCACAAGCTCAAGCGTTTAGCAGAATACACAAGGGGCGAGAACCTACTCGCCTCATTAATAATTTGACAGTTTACGCTTCATCCACACGTTCTAAGCGCATAGGTTGCATCGCCATCTGCACATCCGCCGCTTGATATTTGCCTTCGACTTCATCGCTAAATATCAGCAGCATCTCGATATTCTCGCTATTGTGCGCCTGATTCTTCGCAATCGTTACATACTCAATTTTGCGATTACCCACATCCATCTTGAGCGTATCATCTTCCACCAAGATGCTCACACGCTGACTGCCATCCACTAAATAATCGCCCGTAAACTTATCCAATTGAGCAGGACTCAGTGCCATCGGTTCATACGATACGGCAGGCAAATTAAGTGCCACACGCGCCAACTGCATCGTAACCGCTACATTGTTTACCTTACCGTTGTTGCTCAGATATACAATCGTCAAATTATAGCAGTTTCTAATATCGAATGAACAGAAGAAGTGAATTATACTGAAAAGATGCCAAATGGATATAGCACTGACTTAAGAGAACGTGTGTTGTCATATTATGATGATAATCACAAGCAGATTGAGACCTGCGAGTTGTTCGGTATTAGCCGCTCAACCTTAAATGCGTGGCTGAAGCTAAGAGAAGAAACAGGCTCTGTAGCGTTGAAACTACGCCCAAAAGTACGGCGGAGTCGCAAAGTCGATGATGAAGTCCTAACAGCGTATATAGAGCAACATCCTGATGCTTATCTACGCGAAATAGCCCAAGTGTTTGAGGTCAGTATTTCAACGATTTGGTATGCTTGCCAACGGCAGAAATTGACCCATAAAAAAAGATAATGCTCTACCAAGAAGCCGATGAACTTAAACGTGAAGTGTTCCAACAAACTCTCAGTCAATATGAGCCAGAGCAACAAGTATGGATTGATGAATGTGGTCTTAATCGAGACTTAGTCCGTCTTTATGGACGTTGTCCACGCCATCAGCGTTTATATGGCGAACACTCAGGCAAGCGTTTGGACTCCCGTATTAGTTTGATTGCCGCTTATTGCCAAGGATTGATTTGTGCCCCTTTTCGCTTTGATGGCTACACCGATAGCCATGTGTTTAATCCCTGGTTAGAACAGTGTTTACTCCCTGAATTAAGCCCTAATCAAGTCCTTATTCTTGATAATGCCACCTTTCACAAATCGCTAAAAACACAACAACTCATTGCATCCGCTGACTGCCATTTACTTTTCTTACCATCCTATTCGCCTGATTTAAACAAAATTGAACCTCAGTGGGCTAATCTCAAACAAGGGGTTCGGGCTAATCAGGACTCGGATTTAACTCTTCATCAAAAACTCGACATTCAGCTTATTAAAATGTCCGAACCTTAACCGAAACTGCTATAATAAGATAATCGTGCCTTCGTAGTGTTGCCATTTGAATGCATTTTCCATGAGCTTTTGATGATTTCTGGGTTAGTTTGGATCAATGACCGCACAGCATAGACCATGTTTGTATTTTTTGCAACAGAACCCAAAATGCTATGTTTACCCCTAATTTAGGCTCAAATAGGGTGATTAAGAAGCAAAAATGACGCAGCATAATAATTGGGGCAAGCTCTTAACGTACATTTTTCCTCGAATGTGCAGGCGAGGCTTGTTAGTGCAGAAGACATAATTGGACAAAAGTTGTATGAAATCGGAAATGGTCAGTGGGATATTCCTGAATTACGTCGTTTGCTCAATGATGTTATACCCCACGAACGAAGAGTGCATAATTACACGATTACTCACAACTTTCCAGATTTAGGAATCCAAATCATGCGTTTGAATGCTCGCCGGATTGCAAAGCTAGACCGCATACTGTTAGTCATTTCGGACATATCTTCGCCTTAGGCTTCTTAAACAGCCTCCGTCCCAAATTGAGTTTACTTTTTTTGCTTAGTCAAGTAGCCGTATCACCTGTACATTTGTTCCTCAGCAATTTGGGTACTAATGTGGAGTTCAGCGCGTATCACGTCTGCACGCTCACACATTGTTGTCAAACCAAAATCCTAAATGTTAGCTGTTTTGATTACCTTTGAGATATAAACCAACTTTTACATCTCCATAGTGAGTGTAGTTGGCAACATTATTGAGGGCTTCTTGATTAATACGATACAATGGTAGTTTAAATTTTTTTGGCAAGCGATTGTATCAAAATGTGGGAGCTAGGTCACAAATTTCGTTTTCCAGAAAATCTGAAAAGCACATAAAAGTTGCTTATTCTGCTAAATTAATTTTACTTTCAGAAAGATTTACCCTAGTTTTTGATTGTACCAATGAGAATCAATTGTTGCAGCAGATCTGTTAAATGTGACATAATCAATAATAATAAGTAGTTATCTATACAGGGTGCAATTAATTGCATGAACGAAAAACAAGATGATGATAAGTATCAATCTTTAAGACAAAAAGCTCAGGAAATTCTATCAGAGTCTCTATCAGATATGACAAACCAGCAAACTGATCTTGATCGTATTTTACATGAGCTCAATGTATATCAAGTCGAAATAGAGATTCAAAATGAGGAGCTGAGACGGTCACAACGTGATTTAACAAAATCGCGTCAAGAATTGAAGGAATTATTTGATTTCGCTCCTCTAGGGTATCTGGAAATCAATCAGAATAACGTTATTACTCGTGTTAACCTAATGGCATCCCAGCTCTTTCAGGTAGGTCGCAAACGCTTAATTGGGTCACAAATTACTGACTATATTCACCCCAAGCAACAAGATAACTTTTATCTTTTACGAACACGATTATTAAAGACATTGCTTCGTCAGTCTTCAGATTTAAGACTTAACTCAACCAATAGCAAGTCTGATGTTATCGTCAATCTACAAGCAGTATTGGTTGATGAAGAAAAGAGACAAATTCGCATCAGTTTAACAGATATTAGTAAACGTAAGCGAACCGAACAACGTCTGAATTATCTTAATCAACTTTATGAAGCTATATTTGGCTTACAATCTATCAAACAAATTTCTGAAACAGCCCTATTGAATTTAAGCAAATTTAGTCAGTTTCCTGCGATAGTTTTGATAATTTTTCAAAGAGAAGTTGCTAGAATTAATATCATTAAACGTGATATATCTATTGTAAATCATCATAGTTTACCTATTTCAATATTCCAAGAATTTTTAGCTAAATATGATGCAAACGAAACTTTTGAAAGTAGTATGCCCCAACTTGATGGTTTGGGAATAGCCAATCAAACGTTGCAAATTATTCCTATTCGCCACGAAAAAATGCTAGGTTTATTCGCGCTGCAATCAAGTAATGTGCTAATTGATGAAGATGATATTAATCTCGCAGTTGAATTTGCAACCCCTCTCGGTGTAGCTATTCGTCAAGCCAGTATGATTAAACGAATTAACCAGTATACAAATAAATTAAAAGAACTTGTCGAAAAACGTAGTCAAGAACTAGAAGTGCGCAATCAGCAATATAAATTGCTGGCTGAAAACGCAACCGATATTGTTTTATTGTTTAATATGGATGGTGAGTGTGAATATATTAGTCCGTCTATCCATGATAAATTAGGCTATACGCAAGACGAAATGTTAGAACAATCATTCATTCATTTGCTTCATCCTGATGAAACGATACCGTTGAAAAAAGAAGCGATCACTTATTGGCTTACTGGAAGAAACATTATTCGCTTACGTCATAAAGATAATTTTTATCTGTGGTTTGAAAGCCAAGGCAAAGTCACAGATACATCCAATAGTGAGCAAACCAAAATCGTGACGATTCTTAGAGATATAACAGAACGCGTTCGCGCTCAAAATGCTGAAAAACAACAACGCATATTTGCAGAAGCCTTGCTAGATGTCACTAAAACGATTAGTAGTACACTAGATTTAAATGTCGTTATCACTCAGATATTTGCTGCATTAGAGCAGATTATCCCTTATAATTCTGCATTTTTTGTGACTAAAGAAGAAGACAATGATGACTGGAAAATAATTCATACTCAGAATTTTCAAAATATCGAATTTGAGCAAGAAATTATTGATAAGCCATATAATATTCGAGGCATACCTGCTTTTAGTGATATCTTTGAAAGTCTCAATACCATAATCATTTCTGATTTAGATAAGCAAAACTTAACTCGTTTTAAAGAAGAAGAAAGTATAAAGTCATTCATTTGTATCCCTATAATTATTAAGAATAAGTTTGTTGCTGTCCTTAATCTGATGCACCAACAAGAAAATTTTTATAATAAGACGCATATAGATAATAGCCAAGCGTTTGCAGAACAAGCCAGTATTGCTATTCGTAATGCTCAATTATATAAACAAGGACAAAACCTAGCCGTGCTTGAAGAGCGTCAATATTTAGCGCAAGAGTTGCACGACGCTGTGAGTCAAACACTATTTTCTGCGGGTGCTCTTGCTGAAACATTGCCTATACTTCTAAGAGACGGTCAAATATCCAGAGTTCAAGATTTACTGGAAACGCTCCAGCAACTCACAACAGGAGCGCGTGCTGAAATGCGTAATCTGTTACTTGAACTGAGACCACACGCTTTTGATCAAGCAAATCTTGAGAATCTTATAAATCAATTGATTCAAGGGTTTCGCGCAAAAAAAATAATTCCAATTCATTTTGAAGCAACTCGTCTACCAGACTTGTCGTCACAAATAAAAATGCAATTATTTCGTATTACTCAAAGTGCTTTAAATAATGTCGTACAACATGCAGATGCAAATCAGGTACAAGTTAATATACAATACCACAACGATAGGTTATTATTACACATCGAAGATGATGGTAAAGGTTTTGATGTGAGTGAGGTTACATCGGACAGACATGGTTTGAATATCATGAGAGAACGCGCTGAAAAAATTGACGCGTCGATCCAAATTCATAGTGCTATAGGTGAGGGAACGACTATAGATGTTACGATTCAAATAGAGCGTTCGCTACTTTAATATATCTTCAATATGAGCAGAAAAGGGGACAGTAATAGACAATCAACGAAGAGAATTAATCAAGATTATGCTCGTTGATGACCATGACATGGTACGCTTAGGTTTACGTACTGCGTTACAAGAACTTCCACATTTCGATATTGTAGCAGAAGCCAAAAATGGCAAAACTGCTCTCGCTCTTTACAGTCAAATACAGACTGATATTATCTTGATGGACTTACTGATGCCTGATATGGACGGTATCGCCACAGCAACATCAATCTTATCATATAATCCCAATGCTAAAATTATTGCCCTTACAAGTTATGAAGATGATAATTTAGTGGAATCTGCTGTAAACATTGGTATTAAAGGATATGTTCTCAAACATATCAATATGGCAACCTTGGAAAAGGTTATTCTGGATGTGTATGAAGGAAAATTAGTTTATGGTCAAGAAGCAGCCGAAGCACTCATTCGCATTAACCAAAGCAGGTCTACAGATGATAAATTTGATCTCACACCGAGCCAACTAAAGGTATTACGTCTACTTGTTGAAGGTATGAGCAACCGTGAAATTGCTGATGAATTAGTCGTTAGTTTATCGACAGCAAAAAAGCATGTTAGTGATATTCTTTTTAAATTAGATGTAAACAACCGTGCAGAAGCAGCAGTGATGGCAATTAGACATAAACTTGTATAATGTTGCCTGTACTTATAAATTTTAGTGTTTTCTATAAGGTATTCTAATCCTTACAGTTGTACCCTGTCCTAATAC
>JBAUIA010000244.1:0-3936 GCA_049680565.1 Phototrophicaceae bacterium | reverse complement strand
AGTGACATACTCCCCGTAGCAAGCTACGGGGCATCTAAGGTCAACGGGTCTGCTTCCACAGTGGAAGTCTGACATAACCCTCTCTTAGTATAGGCAGATGTCCCTGCCTGTTGAATATTAATTGCTGCATTGTGGTCACGGTCTAAGACCAAATCGCACGCTTCGCATGCAAATGTGCGTTGCTTGAGTGTGAGATTTTGCCGATGTCCACATTGAGAACAAATTTGGGTGGTGGGTGTAAAACGATCAATCAGGATGACAGTTTTACCTAATTTTGTCGCTACCCACTGTACAATCTTGATGAATTGAGCAAAACCCAAATCCGATACCTTGCGTCCCCACAAACGCTTCATAGCATTGATATTCAAATCTTCAAACACCAGCACATCATA
This sequence comes from Phototrophicaceae bacterium, assembly GCA_049680565.1. GTDB lineage: Bacteria > Chloroflexota > Anaerolineae > Aggregatilineales > Phototrophicaceae > JAUZRW01. The sequence continues at coordinate 3,544 of JBAUIA010000244.1, read as the reverse complement.
GTTTTGACACAAGTCATGAGCAAGTTGGTAATGAAAATCACGCCGTTGGTCACTGACCCGAATAAGGGTGCGATTTAGTTGCCAGCGTGCTTTCTTGCGGTTGCGACTGCTCTTGACCTTGCGTGAAATCGCCCGACTCAAGGTGCGAATGCGGTTTAAGTGTAACTTATAGGTTTCAGGAGCATCATAACATTGGGCGGTATGGTCAGTGAGAAAGGTTCGTAATCCAAAATCAAAACCACCGATTCTAAGCGTGTCGGTCTTGAGTTCTGGCACTTGCATTTCATCAATTACGCTAAAGCAAATCCATAGATTAGCACAAGCATCCCGTTTAATCGTGACTGTCTTTACAACACCTTGTAATTCACGATGTTTCACAAATTTGTACGCGATTTTCCCAATCTGAACCAGACCAACACCGCGTTGCTTTGATTTATCACACGTGACTTTGATGTCAGGTAGGAGTTTCCAACCTGCGGTTTGCTTGAGGGTGAATGATTTATAGCGCTTGACTTTTTTGAAGCGTGGTAAGCCACCTTGTTTGTTGAAAAACCGTTCGTAGGCACGTTCTAAACGCTCAATCACGTCTTGAACGGCTTGCGAGCCTAAGTCTTTCCAGTAAGCATATCGACGACTTTTCCGTAAGCGACTGATATGCTTTTTCATCCGTTTTTCGGAGATATGACGACCCAACAAGCGATAATAGCGTTTCTGCAACGCCAAACAATGATTCCAGATCATGCCTGCAATGTTAATTTGATGGTGCAAAGCGTGATCTTTTTTGCCACAACGATACAAACGATATTTGAATGTGCGTCGAATGGTCAGTTTCTGAGTCATGATACTATTAAAGATACATGAAAATTGCATACGTCGCAACATATTCATAAACGCATTCATCCCCATAGCAAGCTATGGGGTATTCTGCTATTCTTTTATAAAGTAAGATTTATACTTAAAAATAAATAAGTCTATCTCATATCGCCGATCTTTATCATACAAGGGGCGTTGCTCTGTCTGCGCCCGTCAAATAGGAGGACATAAAGTCCATCCCCTACAATCGATAAAAATGTATCGAAAGTCACATACATCACTACAATAATGATTGTCATTAATGCCACCATGAACTAAAGTTCACGGCTGCCAAAGAAAATGCGATAAATCGCATAAAATAAATACATTCTATTAAGGTGCGAAAACTGTGACGGATTCCCAGATGATAGGCAAGGCAAAAAATTCGTGCCATGCGGAGTCGCTATTATCGAGTGTACCGTAAATGTGCAAAGGATGTTTCTGAACAAGGGCATCCTGAGCAATCGCTACAAGTGGGCTATCTGCAAAGGTGATGAGCGGTACAATCATCGGTTCAATTTCATCATCAACGCCTTCTAAATAATCAGGCACAGGTAAAGAAGCCATATGACGTTCGCCTGCATCGGCATAGGGCGAGGTTGTCGGACGCAAGGGTTGCCCACTGAATGCTACAATCGCCATCGGGAAATCAATGCCCTTAATCTCAGTCAGATGTACCGATTCGACTAATCCGCCTAAGCGCACCGAACCATCCCAGTGTAAATTATCAATTTGCCATTGTAATTGGGTGAGCGGAATCCCTGTATCACTGTTCCAGCGTACTGTAACCACTTGTGTCGGCGCTTGCAGTTCAAACAAGCCATACATGCCATCACACCGCGCTGACCCTGCATCACTATCGAGCCATAAACGCCCTTTGGCATAATCGGGTATGAGCCAATCGGATGTGAGTTGCCCTGCTAAATCGTCATTCATTGCGTATCCTTGGTCGTGGATGCTTCACACATTTATCTAATCTTGGTTGACAAATAATGTTGCTATAAATTTCACTACATTAAAAATCAGGTCTATATTCACTCAGATCACTATAGCTTTCAATCCGAATGCGATTATTACTCGCTAATGCTTGTAAATCTGAGATGTCAAGGATGGTGAAAATATCCTCAATATATAAAACTGGCGGTATGATAGGTGCAGTTGGCGCAGTAAGGAAATCTTGGAAACTGGCTACGCTATTTTCCAGAATAGCATACTGAATATTAGCATTCATAGCTGTTGCGAACATCGCAATAACTGAACTTTCTACGCCATCCGCATAAAGAATTATATTAGACGGAAGGTTCAATGCATCACTCAGTTCAAGTGACGATTGTACAGAAGAAACACCTAATCCGAGCAATGTATAATAATAATTTTGGCTAATCTGAGCTAAATGTCCTCGCTTAGTTTGAGACCAGTCAATGGGTTCAAAACTCGGTGATGTCAAAACAAAGACTGTATAATCTTGAGCTAACCACTCGCTCAATAATAGCTCAGAGGGCAAGGGTTGGTTATCTTGTGCAATGAATAATACAATTCCTGATGATTCATTATCAAATGCTTGTAAAATTGTCAAATCGGCATAGAGTGGTATCTCATAGGGTAAACTTACTAACCATCGTTGAACATCTATCGCTTGATTATTCAATATAAAACCTGTTTGCTTAGTTTGTATTGAACGATTCGGAAACGATGCTTGAGGTGCAGGTAACTGTAAAAGTTCTCTTAAAATGATTTGTGCTTGCTCCTCATCATCGACAGGAAATGGTCTCGCAGCCCTTTCATTTGAGATTCTATCTAAGGCATTTTGTACAAATAAGGTTCTGATGCTCGTCTGTCCCCAATTGTCTGGTATTGGTTCTAAAGTTGTAGCCTCAAAGATAGGTGTTTGATGCTCATAATCTGTTACAGAAGGTTCAAGAATTGCCTGTGCATCAAGGACATCTGCTAACCAATTTGTTGCTATTGAACGACGTTCTGAATTGTAATTATGATCGCCATCAACGAGGACTAAACTCGGGAGCGAATCTTCATAGCCTAATGCTATGGCATAAGGTGTAACACGTTCAATCCATGCTTGAACTTCCCCAATCGTCAATGAGTTACTATCATCCTCAGTCGCCAACACGTACAGTTGCGGACGTGAAATATCTTCAAAAAAAACGGGACGCAGCACAGGCTGATACAGTTGGCTTATGTCAGAATAGTTGAATGATGAGTTAGTTGAATACATAAAGTTTTGCGGATATTGTGGAAGAGATGCCAGATACCATCTAGAAATAAAATAAGGATCGGGTTGTCTTTCTTCTGTTGGGAGAACAAATCGCGTTGCAACGATTGCTGCTGCTGAGATTCTAGAGTCAAGGTCAAACAATTGTTGGCTAATACCACCTCCGTTAGAGTAGCCTGTTACACCGACGCGTGATATATCAACATCATTGCGCGTTTCCAAATAATCTAATAATCTTAACCAAATTAGATTTTGATAAGAGCCTATTGTGGCATCGTTATCACTTACAACAGCATAACTAGCATACGTATAATGGTTGTCTTCATCTTCTCCTAGGATACCGTTGTTACACAAGCCATTCGTTACCGCCACGATAAACCCACGGAGTGCCAGATTTGCTGCTCTTCGTTGAACATTTGAAGATTCTATTGAAGCAGACATACCAGTGCCACATCCTAGTGG